>CAYGOW010000430.1:0-3476 GCA_964351425.1 uncultured Roseivirgaceae bacterium | reverse complement strand
GATGAATTCTCCAGAACCCAGGGCATGACGATCAACTCAGTCGTTACAGGAAAGCCTTTGGTACTTGGCGGATCACTGGGACGTACAGAAGCCACCGGGCGAGGCGTAATGGTAAGCGCACTGGCCGCCATGGAAAAATTAAAAATAAACCCTTACAAGGCCTCCTGTGCAGTTCAGGGATTTGGTAATGTTGGTAGTTATGCCGCTTTGCTGCTGGAAGAACGCGGTGTAAAAGTGGTCGCAATAAGTGATCTCTCTGGTGCCTACTATAATCAGGATGGGGTCGATATTCAGTCAGCAATCAATTACCGCAACGAAAATAACGGTTCACTGGAAGGGTATAAAAAAGCTGAAAAAATTAGCGGAGACGAACTTCTTACGCTTGATGTCGATGTTCTGGTCCCTGCGGCGACAGAGGACGTCATCACTTCACACAACGTGGATAAAATCAAGGCACGCCTGATTGTCGAAGGGGCAAACGGCCCGACATCGGCCAAAGCAGATGCCGTAATCGCTGAGAAGGGAATTATGGTGGCCCCTGATATTCTTGCTAATGCTGGCGGCGTTACCGTATCTTATTTTGAATGGGTGCAGAACCGGCTAGGTTATAAATGGACTGGTGAGCGGGTAAACCGTCGGTCTGACAGGATCATGAAAGATGCATTTGATACTGTATATAAAACATCACAAGAATATGACGTATCCATGCGTATCGCAGCCTATGTTGTAGCCATTGATAAAGTTTCCAAGACATATAAGTATCGCGGAGGATTCTAATATCCACTAAACCCAATATATTTTGACAATTCACAAAGAAGGGAGAAAGCTGCTTTTTATACTGCTCGTGGTATTTATGGTTATCAACGCAGCAGTCTTTTACGGGCTGGATGGGAATGGCCTGGTGTTCAAAATTTCAGTGATTTTGAGCATCCTCTTGTTTCTAATGGTCCTTCAATTCTTCCGTAATCCTCAACGAAGAATTATTATCAATGATAAACATGTTATCGCTCCTGCAGATGGCAAGGTTGTCGTCATTGAAAAAACAAAGGAAGAGGAATATTTCCACGACGACCGGATCCAGATATCCATCTTCATGTCACCTTTAAATGTGCATGTGAACCGCACACCTGTACGAGGTGTCGTTGATTTTTTTAAATACCATGCCGGCAAATACCTTGTCGCGTGGCATCCTAAATCAAGCACTGAAAATGAACGTACGACGATGGTAATCAAAACGGAATCAGGAATCCCGGTATTGGTCCGTCAGATAGCCGGGGCTGTTGCGCGTCGAATCAGATGGTACGTGAAAGAAGGATCCCGCCTCGAACAAGGCCAGGAATTCGGATTTATCAAGTTTGGCTCCCGTGTGGACGTTTTTTTACCAACCGACGCGGACGTTAAAGTTACTGTCGGACAAAAAACAAAAGGAGGTATGACTATTCTGGCCGAACTGGGCTAGAATGTTTCTTCGAGGGCTTTCATCAATTCTTCCAGATAGGTTTGGTCAGTCTCATCAAATGCTGCCAACTCATCGCTGTCAATATCCAGAACCATGCACACCCTGCCATCGTGGTGAAGCGGAATAACAATCTCTGAACGAGAATCCGAACTGCAGGCAATATGTCCCGGGAAAGCATCCACATCTTCAACAACTATGGTCCTGTCATCTGACCAGGATGTACCGCAAACCCCTTTTCCCGGAGCAATCCGTGTGCAGGCAATTGGTCCCTGAAATGGCCCAAGAACTAACTCATCCCCTTTCACGATATAAAACCCAACCCAGAAAAACCCCATGGCCTGCTTTAATGCAGCCGCCACATTGGCCAGGTTGGCTATCTGGTCAGATTCACCGGAAATGAGTCCTTTTATTTGCGGGATCAATTCCTTGTACCTGGTTGCTTTGTCCTGCGTTTCTGTAAGATTGATTGCCTCTGCCATGTTTTAGTCGTTCCTGATTATTATTAATTCATCTTCATGATAGGTATTTCGGACCTCACGCCCATATGGAATAGGAGCCGCCTTAATCCCTTCCCCAAAGGTAGCCTTACTTATGAAAACTCTTGCTTCATCCCAAAGGTTCTCCTTAAGTAAAATTTCATGAATGGCCGCACCACCTTCTACCAAAACAGACTGGATTTTTCGTCCATGCAGGTCGGCCAGTACTTCCCGGAGAAAATTTTCGCCTTGTAATTCAATATATGTACAGGATCGTTTTCCATCATCAGGCACCATGGAATAATACAACGTTGGCTTACCGTCAGTAAAGAGGGTCAGATCCAAAGGAAGTCCGCCCTTTCTGTCCAGTACCACACGCACCGGATTACGTCCATGCCATTCTCTCACAGTCAATGATGGGTTATCATAACGCGCCGTATTCGGTCCAATCAGAATGGCATCCTCTTCTGCCCTCCATTTATGCACCAGGCTTCTGCTGGCCGCACTGCTGATCCATTTTGACGAATAATCCGACCTGGCAACAAAGCCGTCAGCCGTTTGTGCCCATTTGAGCATCACATAAGGTCTGCCTTTTTCAATAGAAGTAAAAAAGCGGCGGTTTATTTCCCTGCACTTCTCCTCTAATACCCCTTCCACTACCTCAATACCTGCGTCCTTCAGTTTCTGTATACCTTTTCCCGCAACGGATGGGTTAGAATCCCGCGTCCCTATGACCACCTTCCTAACCTGATGAGAGACCAGCAGGTCAGCACAAGGAGGGGTTTTTCCCTGATGTGCACAGGGCTCAAGGCTAACATAGACAGTAGCTTCTTTCAATTGGGAAATATCCGCTACACGGTTGATCGCATTTACTTCTGCATGAGGGCCGCCGTATTGCTCATGCCACCCTTCTGCCAGAACGGAATCATCTCTGACAATAACTGCCCCAACCATTGGGTTGGGACTTACTGCCCCGGACCCGTTCATGGCAAGATCAAGCGCACGCTGCATATACAGTTCGTCTTTATTCATTACTTTTATCCTTCTGATACAATGATAGAAAAACAGCAAGTGATTAAAAAGGACCCATGACTGACATTCCTGAATCATCAAAAAAATTATTGGATTATATTCGGAACCACATCACCGTCATTTCCAGCCCAAAGGAAGTGGAATCCATTGCATTCATGATTATGGATCACCTTTTCAAGATTGACAAAACCGATGTGATCATGGACAGGTCCCTGAAGCTTAAGTCGGAAGATAAAAAGAAGATAACCAAGTACATTGAGCGACTGAATGAGCATGAGCCCATCCAATACATCCTTGGAGAAGCGTACTTTTACGGCAGATTGTTTGTGGTCAATCCAAATGTACTTATACCCAGGAATGAAACGGAAGAACTGGTCGAGCTCATCCTGGATGACTACAAGGGAAAACGATTCAAGCTAATCGATATTGGTACCGGTAGTGGTTGTATTCCCATCACCATTTCTAAAGAAAGAAAAGAGGCACGTTGCCTGGCGATGGACATTGACCCC
>CAYGOW010000429.1:0-3514 GCA_964351425.1 uncultured Roseivirgaceae bacterium | reverse complement strand
CTGGCATTTTTCCGAATGGGCGCATCCACTGTTACTTTGTCAAATTCATGTAATCCGTCCACTACGGCATGGTAAATTTTTTCAACTTGCCTTTCCTGCAATTGCAGCGACATATGCCGGTAAGCCTCCGGATTTCTCGCAATGACTAAAGCTCCTGACGTCTCCTTGTCAAGACGGTGACAAACTTGTGCCTCCGGCTCATATTCCTTTGCCATCCTCAGGATATTCTGATTGCTGGCACGATCCTCCAGGGTGGCAATCAACGGAGGTTTATTGATGATCAGGTAGTCACTGGTCTCTTTAAGCAGTAGATCGGAGAATGTGATGCGCTTTGACATGCTGCAAAGATAGCCAAATCAATGACCCGGAAATGGTTCACCCGATTTTATTCATTCATGAATTCTTCGACACCCGCACGCCGAAGCTTAAATTTAAACGTGCTGCCCTTACCGGGCTCAGTAATCACCTCTACACGTGAGTTGTGTCCTTCCATGATGTGTTTTACGATAGCCAGGCCCAGTCCGGTACCTCCCTTCTCCCGGGAACGGCTTTTATCTACTCGATAAAACCTCTCGAAAATACGGCCAACATCTTCCTTGGGTATTCCTTCTCCGGTATCTTCCACACTCGTTTCGACATATTCGTCGGTTACCCTGAAGCCAACTGTGATGGTACTTTTATCATTGCTGTATTTAACCGCATTACTCACCAGATTGGTCATGACCTGGTTGATTCGTTGCCAATCGCCGTGTACAAGGACCTCATCAGGTGCTCCTTTTCGAAACATCAGGGTGATTTTCTTTTTATCAGCCTTGTTCTCAAACTGTTCGAATACTTCTTCGGTCAATGCCCTGATATCAAAATCCTCAAAATGCATTTTTATTTCACCTGTTTCAATTTGAGACAGGGTAAGAAGATCCTGCACAAGAATGTCGAGTCCGTCCAGACTTTTTGCCGCCTTCTTCAGAAAACGCGTCCGTACATTCTTGTCTTTTACCGCGCCATCCAGCAACGTATGAACAAAACCCTGAGCCGCAAAAATGGGCGTTTTCAATTCATGACTGACATCGGCGATAAATTCCTTCCGAAAGGCCTCCATTTTCTTCAGTTCATCTATCTCGCGTTGTTTTAACTGTACAAACTGCCGGATATCTTCGTTAATCTGTTTTAACGGGTTCAATGGACTTGGCCGGTCGTCCTCATAACCGGCAGAACCCATGCGCAGTCGCTGGAATAGATTGTATATTTTGTTGATCTCCCTGAAAATCAGGAATTCCAACACAACATAAATCATTATATAGGAGGCAGACAATGCGATAAAAAAAGTGACGAGCAGCGCATTCTGGGTGACATCATTAAATAAGGATAAAAAGGCCGTGGTAACGCCTGCTATACACAGCGCCAGCAGTAAGGCGATAACGCGTGGACTAATAATCATGTATTACACGACATTAAACTTGTACCCGACGCCTTTCACGGTTTTAATATAATCGTCTCCGATTTTTTCCCGCACTTTGCGCACGTGCACATCTACCGTCCGGGCCAGGACATAGACATCCGATCCCCATATATTCTGCAATAATTCGTCCCGGCCGAACACTTTATTTGGATTCTGGGCAAGGAAATAAATCAATTCAAACTCTTTTTTTGGCAGGGTGATCTCTTTGCCATTCAGGCGAATTGTGTAGCTCGCCCGGTCGATCACCATATCGCCGGCGGTGATTTGGTTACTGGCGGATTTTTTCTTTTTATCCCGGCGAAACAACGCATTGATCCTGCTCATCAGCGCTCGTGGCTTGATAGGCTTGGTAATGTAATCGTCTGCACCAACATCAAATGCTGCGACCTCGGAGTATTCTTCCGATCGTGCCGTAAGGAAAATGATAAAGGTTTGCGCGAGCTCAGGAGTATCACGGATTTGACGACATGTTTCTACCCCATCCTGTTTGGGCATCATTATGTCAAGGAGAATCAGATCAGGCTGAAATTTTTTGGCTATTTCTATGGCTCTCTCACCGTCCAAAGCTGTTTTTACCTCATACCCCTGTTTTTCAAGATTGTATTTCAGAAGTTCAAGAATTGATTCCTCATCATCAACTACAAGCACACGTTGGTTCTGCTTGCTTCCCATAAGATTTAGTGATTTAGGTCCTAGTCGTCGTTCGTGTAATTAACAAAAATTAAAACTATTTATAAAATACCCGTTTAAAAAGTCATTGATCACATTTAACAATTAATTAACCTTCCCTTTAACAAAGGATTCTATATCGACCTCTACGGCGCCTACGAACATATTGGCTTTGATTTTAAGGGGCACCTTATTTATATCATCGGATATCCATACCCGGATGGAATTTTCTCCGTCGAAAAGGCTATTCTCCGGCATTATCGGTGAAATGACGATGGATCGTATTTTACCCAGTTTGGTTTTCACTTCTTCCCTGCCCACGATACGAATCTTAAAGTCATAGACCTCATCCTCAAAGAAGGCATCCAGCTCAATCATATCGCCTGCCTTGAGTTTTGAAAAGTCAATAGTCCGAAGGTAGTAGTATCCACTCACCAAATCCTGGGCTTTTCCCGGAATAGAATACTTTTCTTCAGGCTAAAGCTATATTCCCTCACTTTGGCTTGGCCGAGACGGTGATTAAAATCTACGATTTCATTTTTGCGGTACTTCCCTTCTTCGATGTGCCTGTAGAAACGCTTGGGCACCACCTGTGAGGTATCAAAATAGGTACCCCAGTTATCCCGAATGCGCAGGAATAAATCAAACATTCCAATCGACTCGCCAAACACATCCATTTTATAGCATGGCTTGCCATTCATGTAGTGAACCTTATCCGAAATCACCATACGGGCATTGGCGGCATTGACAAAGCCATAATGCACTTTATATTCTATGGTCTCACCCAAACCAAAAGTAATCCGGTGTCCCGGTTCGACTACTTCTTCGGGTTCACCTCCAAATAGAAAGCTAAGCCAGACATATAGATAGATAGATATCACTTCTTAAAGAAACGGATGTTTATCCTTTAATTCACGAATCATGACCTTAATATTTCCCTGATATTCTGATTGATACAGAGAATCAAGGTTTCTCTGTTTCTCCCTGTAACGCATGAAACTCATAAAAAAGGTATTATTAGGCAATTTATCCCCTATTTTTTCCCGTATTTGATACGGGTATGAAAATGACAGGGTGTCCATGGTATCGAGGACTTTTTCAATAATCCGGCTTTTCTCCACCTTCCATTGGCTGGAATCCCCCCCCGGCACCAGCGACGAATAAAATTGCGCCAGGGTATCGGCTCCTCGCAGAATATGTTCATAGTACATCTTTTCGTCCAGCATCTGTCGGTCATAGGCCAAAAGACGCTCGGAGTCTGGTCCGTAAGCATCTTTCAGAAACATTCTCGCTCCCTGGTCGCCAATGAATGAAGCCAGGTTTTCGTTGAATGTGACGCTGTCCTTGACAAAAATGGTAGCGTGAGACATTTCATGAATAATTAAA
>CAYGOW010000428.1:0-3516 GCA_964351425.1 uncultured Roseivirgaceae bacterium | reverse complement strand
CCGATACGGAAGAATTCACCCTGAAGAAATCCGCCAGGCGATTTGAGCAATGGGAAATGCCCTACGCCCTCATGTTAGGGTTGAAGGAAGCCATTGGCTATGCCAACGGACTCGGACTGGAGGCCATCGAAAAACGAAATGAAGTTTTGAGTGCTCACTTACGCGCCGAACTCAACGGATTAAAAGGAATTGAGGTATATGACCAGGGTTCACGCAAAGGCAGTATCGTCACATTCCGGAAAACAGATACATCTTTAATTCATCATATGCGCGTATTACAGGAGAATAATGTGTACTTTTCCGTCAGCACGAAAGAATCGGCCTTACTTGATTTTACAAAAAAAGGGGTTGACAAGCTGATCCGCATTTCTCCTCATTATTTCAACACGCGCGAGGAGGTTGACGATCTCATCGAAATAATTTCTACCATACAATGAGTACAATCCGCGAAATACATCCGGAAGAATCAATACCCTATTCCTTACTCCTCCTGGCGGATGAGGAACGCACAGTTATTGACACCTATATCGAAAATGCCATTATTTACCTGTACTTCTCGGAAGGACACCCGCTGGGCGTGTGCGCCGTAGAACGCATCAATGACGACGTCCAGGAAATAAAGAACCTGGGCATACATCCTGATCATCGACAAAAAGGCATCGGCAGAAAACTGCTGAAATTTGCTGTAACCCAGGCCGCGGGAGCCGGCTATAGTTATGTGGATGTCGGAACGGCCGATACTTCTGAAATTTCGCAGAAACTGTATACGTCGGAAGGGTTTATCCAACACGAAACCCGGCCTGATTTTTTCCTGAGTCATTATTCCCAACCGGTGTATGAGAATGGAAAACAATGCCGTGATATGATCGTCTTCCGCAAGCAGATAAACTAAAGGCTTGCCAGATACCTGACAAGCCTTATTACACGCTATCTTTTTACTGATTAAGCCGTAGCCAATTCGGGTGCCGCAGGGAAATCCACTGTGGTGCCTGCAATATGATTCGTGTAATTGGTCATCGTATTCAGTCCCACCAGAACAATCAGTTCGGCCAGCGCCGCTTGGTTGTAACCGGCGTCAAAGAAGGCATCGATCTTTTCCTGACCCGGAAAACCGCGGGTTTCGGTGATTGTCGCAGAAAGGGCAGCCAATGTGCGCAGTTTTTCATCCGCTGCTTCGCCTGCCCGAATGGCAACTGTATCTTCGAGGGTAAATCCCAGGGATTTACCTATGGCCGTATGTGCAGCCAGGCAGTAGTCACAATCATTGGCCTGGGCCACCGCCAGGGCAATCACCTCGCGCTCCTTATCCGTAAATTCTCCCGAAGCCAGTGTATCACCAATGGCCAGTGTCGCTTGCAAGGCAGGCCCTGAATTTCCAATGGTCGCATACAGGTTAGGCAACATTCCGATGTTCTTCTTGATTGCACCAAAAATTTCCTGTGATAATGCAGGTGCCTGATCCGGGGTAAGTGTTTCTAAATTTTTCATTTCGTTGATTAATGTTATTTGTAACTTATAATGTTACTATTTACGCCGGTTCGACAGAAGGGTTGCAAAATGGATGTATGATGAATGAATTTGTCAGGCCGGCGACGATTAATCGCCTCTTCGAATGGCCTCACGAGCGGTATCGGTTCCTAAAATCTGTTCGAGGTGTTGTGTAAGATCGGCCACAGTCGCATTCTCCAGCTGGCCCAGCATCTCCTCTTCCGCCTTCTCAAAGATATCATGAACCAGGATTTTCAGGTTCGAGCTGACCACGCATTCGGGATTCGGGGAGGGCCGCCGGAATAATTCCTCCTCACGGGTGGCCAGGTAAATGGCCCCCAGCGATATGTCCTTCGCCGCCCGTTGCAGCCTGAAGCCACCTTTAGGGCCAGCGACACTCTCAAGGATATTATGGGCGATCAAATCATGTACAAGCCGGCGAATAACCACAGGATTGGTGTTGACACTTCTGGCCAATACAGCGGAAGAAACCAAATCTCCCTCGGTGTGGGCAAGAAAAACACAAATGTGAACGGCGGTGGTATATCGGGTACTCGGACGCACAAGCCTGCGATTGATTCAAGTAAATATACGGAGGTTTCAGGGTTGTTTCTAAAATTTTTTGTTGATTGCATGCCATGAGCATCCATCATGAACGACTGGGCGTACCTGTAAATGCCACCGAAACGGAGATAAAAAAAGCGTATCGTCGCCTGGCAGCAAAATACCACCCGGATGTCAGCAATGAACCCGGCGCCCAGGACATGTTTATAGCCATTACAGAATCCTACGATGCCCTTTTACACCCGGATTCATACCCTTCCACAGCATCTGAAACATCCGGGGGAAATTATACCTCACCTGATTATCATGCCGCGCGTCGGGAGCGTGCACGCGCCTATGCCAATATGAGTTATGAAAAATTCAAACGGGAGAATCAGGCTTTTCAGCAGAGTTGGTACTATACACCGGCCAAAGTCGGCACCACACTTCTTGTCTATGCCGTCTATTTCTTTGGCTTTGCCCTTATCGTAGGAGCCATCGCTTTCCTGGTGTCATTCATGAACGCCGCCGGATTGATCGGAGGGTTATTTCTCGGAGGAATAGGCGTTCGGGTATTCATGGCAGGGAGACAAATCGCCAATGAATCCCGGCAATATTTTCCCGATGAGGAGGAGGATGACTAAAATCAGGGTGTTGCCCCCTATCCATTCCTTTCGTATCTTACCTGCCTTCAAAACCAAAGACACCTATGACTAAATACTTGCTCCTTCTCCTTTTACTACCCTGTACGCTCGTTGCCCAGAAAATCAACAAAGACAAAAAACAGGTAATTGAATTCGTTGATTCACATTATGACGAACTAACCACCCTCAGTGACAAAATCTGGGGATTCGAAGAAATTGCCTTTGAAGAATACAAATCGTCCGAGGCCCTGGCGGATTTTGCCGAGGCCCAGGGCTTTAAGGTTACGCGGGGAGTAGCCGGAATGAAAACCGCCTTTATTGCAGAATATGGATCCGGAAGTCCGGTGATAGCCATTCTCGGAGAATTTGACGCCCTTCCCGGGTTATCCCAGAATACGGTCCCTACCAAGGACCCGCGGAATGAAGGAGCTCCAGGCCATGGGTGCGGACACAACCTGTTTGGAACCGCTTCGCTGGGTGCGGCCAGTGCCATCAAGGAACTGATCGAACAGGGCAAACTGGAAGGAACCATTCGTTTCTATGGTACGCCGGCTGAAGAAAAATTCTTTGGCAAACTCTGGATGGTAAGGGACGGATTCTTTGATGACGTGGATGTCTGTATGGATTGGCATCCCGGAGCCAATACCGAAGCAGATGTACAAAGCAGCCTGGCCCTGGTGGATTACTATGTGGAATATTTCGGACAGGCCGCCCACGGAGCTGCCGACCCGTGGAACGGCCGGTCGGCCGGAGATGCTGTCGAGCTCTTTACCACGGGGATTAATTATTAGCGTGAACATGTGAAACCTACCGTGCGGATGCACTACCACATGATGGATGC
>CAYGOW010000427.1:0-3519 GCA_964351425.1 uncultured Roseivirgaceae bacterium | reverse complement strand
GCTTTTGGCAATAATGATTCCCTTCGTCAGGTGTGGGCGGTCCCGGGTTTGGAGCCATATCATGGAGAGTCCATGTTTTTGTCTGAAGCCCTGACCAGGGAAGCCCTGAAAGCGCTGGAGAGCCGGCCTGATGATTCACCTTTCTTTTTATACATGGCGCATTATGCGGTACATACGCCAATCCAGGGGGACCCAAGGTTTATGGCGTATTACCTGACCCAGGGACTTGATAGCACAGAAGCCGCCTACGCGAGTATGGTGGAAGGTATGGACAAAAGCCTTGGAGACATCATGAAGTATGTGTCGGAGAATAACCTGGACGAGAATACGATTATCCTGTTTATGTCGGACAACGGCGGGCTGAGTGCTCATGCGCGAGGCGGGGAACCGAATACGCACAACCGGCCACTGGCCAGTGGGAAGGGGTCGCTGTATGAAGGAGGAATCCGCGAACCAATGCTGGTAAAATGGCCCGGGATGACTTATCCAGGCACCACCAATGAGAGCCTGGTGATCATTGAAGATTTCTTTCCGTCTATTTTGGAAATGGCGGGGATACGCCCGGATTCGATTATTCAGCCTGTGGATGGGGTTAGCTTTGTCCCCAGCCTAACTGAAAGTGATGAAACAGATACTTCAGGGCCACTGGTTTGGCATTTCCCGAATCAGTGGGGCGGTACTGGTCCGGGAATTGGTACAGGAAGTGCTATACGGGTCGGGGACTGGAAACTGATTCACTTCTATAAAGACAGCCGACAGGAGTTGTATAACCTGGAGGAGGACATAGGGGAAACAAACAACCTGTTGTCTGGTAATCCGGATAAGGCCCGGGAGCTATCCGCTATCCTGACGTCATACCTTAAAGATGTGAAGGCACAATTACCCATTATTGATTCGACAGGTAATTCAGTGGCTTATCCTGACAAGTCCATGCCGTAATGGCAATGGATACTATAACCTTCGTCCCGCTACATAGTAAATCAAATTTGAAAGACTAAATATGCTGTTTTGGGAGGTCTGTAAAATTTTCAGTAAAGAATATTGCTAACGCCTTTAAAATGTTTACCAGCAGAATATTGCCGTTTTGGATTAAATCGACAAGACATGGATTGTAGATAGGTTTAATTCGGCAGAGTATTGCCGAAATCGTTTGAATTGTGGTTTTTTATTTCTTCCTTTGTTGAAATCGGCAAAATATTGCTGCATATGGATATTAGGAATATAGGTGAAAAAATAAAGGAGAGAAGAAAATTTCTCAAGATCACGCAAGGTGATTTGGCGGATATCTCTGGGATCTCCGAGCGAACCTTACGGGATATTGAAAAGGGATTGGCTAATCCGGAGTTGGAAAGCCTGATGAAGCTGTGTGAAGTGCTAGGTCTGGAGCTTACGATTGATGTAATCAAATGAACAAAATAGCGGAGGTATATAACAATGAATTACTGGCCGGTTTACTTGAAAAGACCGAACAGGGAGAGTATACCTTCACTTACGATCAGGATTACCTCAATGATCCTGAGACTTCAGCTATTAGTTTGACTTTACCTAAGACAGAAAAGCCCTATCGGTCATCCAGACTCTTCCCCTTCTTTTATGGTTTGCTATCCGAGGGCGCGAACAAACAAACCCAATGCAGACTTTTGAAGATTGATGAAAAAGATCATTTCAGCCTCTTGCTGAAAACTGCCAACAGTGACACGATAGGATCTGTCACCATTAAAGAGCTACCCTCATGATTTGCCCCGGATGTTTAAAGGAAAGTGAAGAAGGTTACTGCTCAAGATGTAGGAAAGAACTTTTTGATGGAAAGAAAGTCAGTTCCATCTTATCATTTAACTCTCCTTACGAAGAGGATTCAGAAGCATTTCTGGATCATACCAAGAAAATCTCCATCTCCGGTGTACAGGTAAAATACTCACTTAAACTGGATAATAATGGCCTCCAACTTACAGACAGAGGTGGACAATACATACTGAAACCGATACCTATGGGTACATTCAAATATTTGGATCAAGCTCCTGCCAATGAGCATCTAACCATGCAGATTGCCAGGCAAGTATTCAAACTCACAGTTCCTCCCAATGCATTGATCTTTTTCAAAGATGGCAGTCCGGCCTACCTTGTGAGAAGATTCGATCAAACCAAGAATGGCAAACTGCAACAGGAGGACTTTGCTCAGATTGCTCAAATGACTTCAGAAACACACGGGGAAAACTACAAGTATGACCTATCTTATGAAGAAATAGCCGGACTGATCAAGCAGTATATTCCTACACACCTAATAGAAAAAGAGAAGTTCTTTCGATTGATTTTGTTCAACTATGTTTTCTCAAACGGGGACGCACATCTCAAGAACTTTTCAGCTATACAATCAGCTCAAGGTGATTATGTGCTTACTCCAGTCTACGATCTGCTATGTACACGGATACATTCTCCAAATGAGCCCGACATGGCGCTCACATTATTTAAGGATCGGTTCTCAGAGACCTATGAAGCCTATGGCTTTTACACCTACCAGGACTTTTATGAGTTCGGACAGCTTATCGGCATTAAGGAATCGAGGGTAAAAAAGATAATTGCAGAGTTTGCAGTACCGCATGAACTCGTTCATTCTTTAATTGACCGATCTTTTTTGAAGGATGAAATTAAGCGGGCCTACGGTGGGTATTATGAGGACAAGGTGAAGAGGTTGGGGATGATTGCTAAGAATGACAGCAAGCTTTGATCAATTGATTTGAAAGAACTGCGCTCAAAGGCTCCACAAGCCGTTTCTTTAATCTCTAGAAGCGTTTAATGGCTTTCTGAATATGTTGTTTTAAAACTTACAAGCAGGGGGTCGCTGGTTCGAATCCAGCAGGGCCCACACTGATAATCAAGCACTTACGATGAAAATTGTAAGTGCTTTTTTCTTTTCTGCTCACTTTCTGCTCACTGCTGAAAATTTAGTATGGCCTTTGAAAAGATAAAATAGCCCTGCGGCGACTCTTGTTTTTCTTTTCATCAGCAAGGACCTGCTGGAGATTGATTCTTTATTTCAGGTATGAATCCCGGAATCCATCTAATAGTTCTTGTCCTGGTACTACCTATTACTTTTATTGAATGGTTGTTGTTATCGGGCTGTGGACTTGTGGGTAACCTGGAAGAGGTTATCCATAAATCCACCGTCAGGAATTAAAATCCAAGTCGCGCCGGATTTCCGTTTTATGAATCAAAAAACACATCTTGTTATGCTACTACCAATTTTTAGATTTAATATTTTTTCCAAAATCTCCTCTGTGTTGAATTTATTTTGATTGAATATCTATTCATCATATTAACAGCGGCCGTTGTAATTATTAGCCCACCAATAAATTTTATGTATATTAGGCGTAATTGCATCTATGCGTCTATCGCCCATCATATCGATTCTACTTGCTCTGGTTATCTATGGCTGTAAAAGCGCCAGGATATCCGCTACTAATGAAGAGGGATTGTATTCAGCAAAGGCAGGGGTAGCCAATCAGCTGGATCAGGAATCAG
>CAYGOW010000426.1:2904-3523 GCA_964351425.1 uncultured Roseivirgaceae bacterium | reverse complement strand
GAGGAGTTCGGCAAACCCGTAAGAGGCTACGATCGCGGATTGGCATCATTAAAACATAAATTAACACCTCCGGATTCCTGGATACCATCACATTGGGTAAAGACGCAGGGCGTGCCCTATCATTTTTGTATTCATTGCTCCGGGCGGAATGAATGAACCCCGTCTTTTCACCCGGTTTCGTTTGTACTCGATAGTATAAATACCATTATTTCACCAAAGCACCCAAGCCATCTAATCGTGCTCCTTCAAAGAAACGATCCTTAACCAGTGGGAATAGTTCGCAGAAATAGTATCTGGACCAGTTTATTACAGTATGTCGGGGTAATTCTGGGATACCTCAATATGATTATCCTCTTTCCGAGGTTCCTTGACACCGACGAATTTGGTTTGACACGTCTTCTGCTGTCAGTAACCATTGTCATTTCCCAGTTTTCGCAATTTGGGTCCCCAAGCATGATCATCCGGTTTTTTCCACGATTAAACCGTCGATCATTGAGTATTGGTGTATGGATATGCACGGTTGGATTAACCGTCGTATTGGGTGTTCTCTACCTTTTTAAAGAGCCGATTGCACATTATTACGAGGATAAATCAGTTCTTTTTGTTGATTATTTTTACC
>CAYGOW010000426.1:0-2894 GCA_964351425.1 uncultured Roseivirgaceae bacterium | reverse complement strand
CTCATTCCCTTCAGCATTGCGATGGTATTCTATAACCTGTTCGATGCCTACCTGAAAGCCTTTTATAAAAACGTCCTGTCGGCCAGCATGCCTTTCCTCCTCCTGCGAATCTTATGGATGACACTCATTCTTCTTTATGCGTACGGCAAGGTATCATTTGATGGTTTCATCATTCTCTATTCTCTTTCTTATTCGGTGATTACCCTGATCACGCTTCTTTACATTATGTGGATGAAGTTGCTTCCTGCCACACTGATTCTGAATGAGGAAGATCGCCAATTTTATAAAGAAATCAGACGATTCAATACGTACAATATTCTCAGCGGCCTCTCTGCCTTTCTGATTAACAAAGTCGATGTTTTGATGCTTGGGGGTATGATGGGGTTAACAGATGTAGGGGTTTATAGTATTGCCGCCGCGATGGCGGTTGTTATCCGTATACCGGCCAGTTCGATTGCCCGAACAGCCCCTTCCTTAATCGCAGAATCATTTCACCGCAAGGACCTGACCTCCATTGATTCACTCTACAAAAAATCCGCCATCAATCAGTTCATTTTGAGTTCGGGTGCCTTCCTGCTCATCCTGCTAAACTACGACCTCATACTGTACTTCCTTCCGGACACGTTCAATGCCAGCCTGTTGATATTCTTTTTCCTGGGTTTAGCGCAGGTCATTGATACAGGCGTGGGGGTGAATGGCTACATTATGGTTAACTCAATCTACTACAGGGTGGATGCATTCTTTAGTATTTTATTATTGGTAATGACTGTAGTGAGCAACTTACTGCTAATACCAGTTCTGGGAGTGGTAGGCGCCGCAGTAGCCTCAGCGATCTCCATTCTTATCTACAATATTATCCGGCTTCTTTATTTAAAAATACGGCGGGACCTTCAGCCCTTTACCAAAAATAATGCCTTTGCCTTGATGTTGTTCGTTGTGGCAGGAAGCCTCGCCTGGTTTATTCCTCCTGTTTACTCAATCTGGTTAACATCCTTTTTGAAGAGCGGACTGTTTTTATTAATTATCGTGCCGGGGGTTTATTTTTTCCGCTTATCGCCTGAACTGAATGAGTTGATTGATGGGGGAATTCGGATGCTACGAAAATGACCGGTACATGGCAATAAGATCGCGACTGGTTTGTTTCCAGTTCCAGGTCTCCAGAACCGCCGTTTTCGCATGTTCTCCCATTTTCTTCCGGATGGATGGGTTTTCCAGAATAGTCAATATTTTAGCCGCCAGATCTCCCGGGTCATTGGCCCGGTGAACCAGTCCCGACTGTGATTCCTGAATGACTCTGGCCTGTGCCGGGCAGTCACTGACCACAACCGGTTTACCCATCGCCATATACTGAAAAATCTTATTGGCATACGTGGTATCATGATGCAAATTCCGCTTGAGCGGTGAGAGACATACATCCGATAATGCCGTATAAGATGGAAAAGTAGACACGTCTTGCCACCCTTCAAAAAGGACGTGTTCCTGCAATCCGAGGTCATCCACTATTTTATGAAGTTCTGTATCTTCTGTATTACTGCCCACGAGCACAAGACGCACGGGATGCCCGGCGTTTCGGAGAATGGAGAGCGCGTGTATGGCCGTATCCGTTCCCCTTCGTAAACCGGTATCTCCCATATAAAGCAATGTAAACTCACCCGAAGGTGTGATTATTGAGGGATTGATCGGGTAGGCCAAATAGATATCGGGATGGATGGTATTGGGTACCACAGTTACCCCGTCAGGATCTATTGCATAATCTTTGACCGCCTGTTGCCTGGCCTCCTCGGTGACTACAATGACCTTGGTCGCCTTTTTGATCAGCCTCCTTTGTGCGCGTTCCCATCGCTTCGGCTGAATCAATAAATTGCCTGGAAATTTTTTAAGGTGAACGTACTCCTTCATGATTACCGGTCTGTTTTCATGCAGGTCCAGCACAGTGGGCAGACTAAATTTCTTTGCCGCCCGTATACCGGTCTCACCCAGGACCATATCGTGAATATGAAGGACATCTGGTTTAACGGAAGAAATGAAATCATTAACCAGCGGACCTATTCGATTTCGGAATAACGGCAAAGTATACGCCAGTGCGGATAATTTGTAGGTAAGCCCTGATGGACTGTAGCGATGGACATGGATGCCGTTGATCACTTCATTTTTCGCGAATTTATTCTCATAATCAAGAGAAAAGAGATGCACCTCATGACCGGCATCGATCAGGCTGACCGCTTCATTCTCCACCCTGGAATCAGGGGGAAAAGTTGTGTCGAGAAGCATTCCAATACGCATAAATTTGGCGGGGTTGTAAATGAAATAGTTACTTTGCAGTAAAAGTAACAGAATATTTATGAATGTTTTCGTGTTATCCACTGGTCGGACCGGCTCACTCAGTCTCGAAAGAGCCTGCAGCCATATATCAAACTTTACGGTGGCCCATGAGAGTAAGTGTAGCGAACTGGGAAAAAACAGAATTATGTTTCCGGATAACCACATTGAAATAGACAACCGTCTTTCGTGGTATCTGGGTCGTCTTGAGGAAGCTTACGGAGACAACGCATTTTATGTACATATGCTCAGGGGCCGGGAGGCTACGGCTGCCAGTTATGAGAAAAGATGGAACCGGGAAACCGGGATCGTACGTGCTTATGCTTACGGTATACAAAAGAGACAGGAGCATGAAATAAAAAACGTCGCCAATCTATGCCTTGATTATGTGGATTGTGTGAATGAAAATATTCGTGCTTTTATGCAAAAAAAATCGCAAACGATGACATTCCAACTGGAGAACAGTGAAGCTGACTTCAAGGAATTTTGGGAGAAAATCGGAGCAGAAGGAAATTTTGACGCGGCCTGGGAAGACTTCAACAAACGTCATAATGATGCCGTTCAAAACGAAAAGA
>CAYGOW010000425.1:0-3526 GCA_964351425.1 uncultured Roseivirgaceae bacterium | reverse complement strand
GTCTCGGTGTATTCTCAGGAAAATCTGCTGCGACTACCCAGCTGGGCAAGTCAGGCGTGTTGCATGGGAGCCGGACGTTGCTGATGCAAACTGAAGATGGACAAGTAGTGGAGCCCTACAGTATTTCGGCCGGACTTGATTATCCGGGGATTGGACCGATGCATGCGCATCTCTTCACCTCGGGCCGGGGCATCTTTATGGATGTCACCGATGAGGACGCCATGGTGGCAGGGGTGGAATTAAGCCGGCTGGAGGGAATTATTCCGGCCATTGAGTCAGCCCACGCGTTTGCTGTTCTGGGACGCCTGGATTTGAAAAAGGAAGATGTTGTGGTTATAAATTTATCCGGACGCGGGGATAAAGACCTTGATACCTACATAAAATGGGGAAAGTACTAAACCTATGGATACGAAAGCAATGCATCAGAATCGAATCAATCAATCCTTTCAGGAAGGGAAGAAAGGATTATTGTCCGTCTATTACACTGCCGGATATCCTGCATTAGGGGATACCATGGAAATTGCAAGGTCCCTGGAAGAAGCAGGTGCGGATCTTATTGAAATCGGGATGCCGTTTTCTGATCCGATTGCCGACGGACCCACCATTCAGGAGAGCAATAACATTGCGCTGAAGAATGGGATGACAATTGATACCCTGTTTCATCAATTGGAGGGACTCCGGGAAGAAGTGACAATTCCTGTTATCCTGATGGGGTATATCAATCCGGTCATCCAGTACGGGGTGGAAAAATTTTGTGCCAGCTGTGAAAAAGTCGGAATTGACGGACTTATTCTTCCGGATTTGCCGATGAAGGAATACCTGGAAGACTATAAGGCATTATTTGACCGGCACGGATTGAAAAATATATTCCTTATCACCCCGCAAACATCTGAAAGCAGGATCCGGGAAATTGATGCGGCTACGGATGGATTTATTTATATGGTATCATCCGCATCAACGACCGGTGCCAAAGAAGGGTTCGGGGAAGATCAGATTCAATACTTTAAGCGTATTCATGCAATGGGACTCAAGAATCCATTGCTGGTAGGCTTTGGAATTTCAAATCATGCTACCTACAGCATTGTCAGCGAACATGCCGACGGGGCTATCATTGGAAGCGCATTCATTCGATTGTTACAGGAGGCTAATGATAAACCTGAAGCGATTAAACAATTTATCAACGATATAAAACGACCAACATGATTATACAATTGGAAAAACAAGTTGATGAGAATCAGAAAAAAGATATCATCAACAAAGTCAATGAATTAAAATACAAAACGACTGAGGTGAAAACCCAGAAAGGAAATTACCTGGTCGGAATTGGGAAAAAGGAATTTGATATTCGGAAGATCGGCAACCTTGCCGGCATCGCCGATATACATATTGTGTCGGATGACTATAAACTCGTTTCACGAAAATGGAAAGTGAAACCAACCTCCATTGATCTCGGTGATGGGGTTGTCATCGAAGAAGGAGGGATGGCGATTATGGCGGGACCTTGTTCGATTGAAGGAGAAGATCAGATTAAAAAAACAATTGATCACCTGGTCGAAAACAATGTGCGGATCATGCGGGGTGGTGTATATAAGCCGCGCAGTTCGCCCTACTCATTCCGGGGGATGGGTATTGACGGCCTGAAGACCTGGTATACCGAGGCAAAAAAGGCAGGGATAAAGATTATCACCGAAGTAATGCAGGTGAGTCAGATTGAAGAAATGTACGATTACATTGATATTTATCAAGTCGGCGCGCGGAACACGCAAAATTTTAATTTGCTGGATGAATTGGGTCGTATTGACAAACCCGTCATGATTAAACGGGGGATATCCGGGACAATTGATGAGCTGCTTTACTCAGCTGAATATGTTTTTTCGGCGGGGAATGAAAATCTGTTGCTGTGTGAGCGCGGAATTCGTACCTATGAAAAAGCCTCCAGAAATACGATGGATATCAACGCCATAACGATTTTGAAGGAGAAGACACATCTACCCGTTATTGCGGATCCATCCCACGGAATCGGAATCCGGGATCATGTGGATCCTGTCGCCCTCGCTTCGGTGATGGCCGGCGCAGATGGTGTGATATTTGAGAATCATGAGAAACCGGAGGAAGCATTCTCCGACGGACAGCAAACACTTGACTTTAGTGAGTCGGCACGCTTGATTGAGAAGATCAGAAAAGTGCATGAATTACGTGAGAGTTTCTAAAAAAGGCACATGGAGTTGCGAGAATCGGAAAAACAAGTATCTTTGAGAAGCAATGAAGCGATTTAACAGCACATATTACTTTTATTACTTCGGAAAAGACTCCGGGACAGGTAGTATGTGTCTGATTGACTAGAATCATAAAGAACTTACAAATACAAGCCTGATCCCATGGATCGGGCTTTTTTTATGTACAAAACAGACAGATGATGCAAGAACGAGAGATATGTACCTTGGCACAAGGGCAGCAGGTATATGCCAACTACACGGATGAAGACCTTCAGGTATGGCAGATTTTATTTGATCAGCAAATGGAAAAGTTGCCGAAACTGGCATCACGCCATTTTCTGGAAGGAGTGGATCAGGTAGGATTCAATCGAAATGAAATTCCTGATTTCAGACGCATAAACAAAATCTTAAAACGCCTGACGGATTGGGAGGTCGTGGCGGTTGAAGGAATTGTCGACGACAGGTTATTCTTTGAATTAATGTCGCAACGCAAGTTTCCTGCGACTACCTGGCTCAGGACCATGGCACAGTTGGAATACCTGGAAGAGCCTGATATGTTTCATGATGTATTTGCCCATGTTCCATTGCTGGCGAACCCTTCATTTGCTTCCTTTCTGGAGCAGATCAGCAAGATTGGTATGCGTTATGCCGGAGATGAACATGCCGTGGAATTGTTGTCAAGGGTATATTGGTTTACAGTGGAATTCGGTCTTATCCGTGAATCCGGCCAATTGAAAATTTATGGTGCCGGTATTCTTTCCTCTTCGGGAGAATCAAACTATTCGGTTGGTTTAGACCCCATGCATTTTGAATATGGCGTGGAACAGATCATCCATACACCCTATCGCAAGGATATTTTCCAGGATCGTTATTTTATAATAGACAGCTTTGAAAAGCTTTATGAAAGCGTGGGCGAGATTGAGGACTTAATCGAGGGCGTCATGTCCAAGCGGATGATTGTTGGCTAAGCCGTTTGGTTCTGAAAGATGAATAAATCGTCAGGATTTATTACCTTACATAAAGGTTTATTTCATCACATACTAAATCTTTCGGCTCATGACAAAAGATGAATTAATTGAAGACTCAATACTCATCTTACAATAGTAGCAGAAAGAATTTTAAAAGACTGGCCTTGGTAATTATGGAGATTCAGGAATCATCAGTAAAAGACAAAGTACGTAAGATACTCACTGAATTACAATTTGAGGAGCGGCTGATCGAAGAGATCCTGACCGTGGGGCGATTCAGGTCATTTGATGCCGGACGGACAGTTATCTCTCCCGGTGATCCTGTGAAAGAAATCCCCCTGG
>CAYGOW010000424.1:0-3531 GCA_964351425.1 uncultured Roseivirgaceae bacterium | reverse complement strand
GACACAACAATAACATAGGCCATCCTACTTTCTTCAGTTCCTTCAGGTTAACATCGAGCAAAAGCAGGAAAATAGAGGCAGGAGCTATATAAGAGAATATATTATCGTAAACGGGATTGGACGTGGTCGGCAGCAAGCCAAGATTCGCCACAATAGCAGTAAGGATTATGGCAATTAGTGCGGCGCCAAAGCGCTTGAAAATTTTGAACTTAAGGACCCATTCAGAGATGACAACCAATCCCACCAGGACAGACAGGATGTACATGGGGGAAGAAAGTATGTTGTTCATTTAGTTTTTCAAATAATTCTGCTAACCAATTTCCGCCCCTTGACGGTAATTATTCAACTTGTCAAAATATAAATCACTGTCGCCGGAGGGCTGTGTATCGTACGCTGGTTCAAAGGTAGCATTCCAAACCAGTTCATTCCATTTGTATGAATACCTGCTATGTACAACCTGGCTAAAGGTATCGTCAAACCCTTTGATCATAATCAGTATTTCGGCATCCATCGCTTTCAGATCATCAGCCGACTTACTATAGAGCGGACTTTCAGGGGTGATCGGATGTACGATTGTCCAGTTAAGCGGGAAGAAAAGAATGTAGTTGATTTGCAGGGGTAGCCTTTCAAAATTCCGCTTTAAAATTCCCTTGCCACTCTCGCCCCGTGTGACTGTCATGAGCATGACGGTTGCTTCCATTTCCATCAGGTTGCTGCGTCGTTTGTTAGCGATCCGGAAATGCAGAGCTTTACCCTCCTGATGCGGAGCGATCAGCGCATTCTTGCTGTACATGAGCCTTGCGGAAGGGCGTGAGAAGCGGCCGTAGAGAATACCCGTTATGATGGCGAAACTAATCCATCCAAAGATGGATTCGAATGAGGAAATAATTCCCATGGCCATCCCAATTGGCGCCATGGTACCGTATCCTACCGTAGTGAACGTCTGGAAGCTGAAAAAGTAACATTCGAGAAACCGATTAAAACCCGACGATCCTTCCGCAAATTCGGGTGGGGATATAAAATAGTAGAAGATCCCAAAAAGGGCATTGGTTATGAGCAGGTATAAAAAGACGATGCCAAGGAAAGCTGGCCAGCTCACCTGGATCAGGTATTGGTAGGCATTTCGTGTACTGGGAGGGAGGCCGCGCTTGATAACATTGAAGGATCCGTCCTTATTAATGATACGCTTGGAATATTCGGAGTACTTGGTGCCGGTTCCCGGATCGTTGGTTCGGTTTTGAATCGCCATGGGTGAAAAATACGGACTAATAGGATAAGAAGAAAGACCTTGCCTTCAGACTTTTCAATCTGTGGTACAATCGGGTTAGGGACTAATAATTTGGTGTAAAAATCTGATATTTAGATAAATACGATAAAATATGGGTTGATATTTTACCCTATTCCTATTACATTGTAATAGTAGATTATATTGATATACGTTGGGCCGCTGTCCCGGTGGAGTTGGCAAGTGAATCAAACCTAAATGAGATCATCATGTCCATCAGAAATCAACCACCGATCAATGCCTTTCTGCCTTTAACAAGCCCCCGATTATTTCGCATCTCATTCATTCTTTCTGTTTTCTTTGGAGTCATCGTGACGAGCTATTCTGCAGATGCACAGGACCAAGGAGTAAAGAAAGTAGTCATTGAGAAAAAATCGCCTGTTAAGAGACAGGTGAAAAATGCTGTCATATTCATTAAAGGGTATGGCCCGGCAGATACTATTAGAAAACCTTCTCTAAAGCTACAGGATATTCCGGAGGGAATTCGTCCCGGGCAAGGGGTACTAAGGTTTCCTCGAAAGTCAGCAGGGACAGTTAGTGAATTTGACAGGAGTAAAGAAATGATCTTCCTGGACGGTAGTCCTTCCGAAGCTGCGGAATGGATTGGCCGTTATATGGATCAGTTGGACAATGAGACGCCCAATACGGTGCAAACAGAAGATGTACAGGTTCAAACTGTTCAGCTACGACCTTCAGGAAAGCATTCTTCTGATAAAGACTCCGTGGTGTTTTTAGATCTTGAATACAAGTCAATTCAAGGGAACATCAAGCGTACCACCCCTGAAAGTTTAATGCCGAAGGTAACTCCGGGAGACAGGGTAATTGCTTTGCCTGCTTCTGAGGGAAAAGAGGATCAGAATTCAATCAAAGAAATAAGAATCAATAATCCGGAATCGGAAATGGTGCCAATGAGCGTCGAAGAATCTGAAAGTGAATCTACGGTTAACCTTCCTCCGGTTGCTGTTCCGGACGTCTTCACGACGCCGAAAGGGCAACCTCTGATTGTAGAAGCTCCGGGGCACCTTGCGAATGATTATGATCTGAATAACGATCCGCTCAGTTGGACTTCCTTTCAGGTACCATCCAATGGGACCATCAGTGATGCATCTACCGATGGGAGCTTCACCTATACTCCGAATCCGGGATTCAGTGGAATTGATTCCTTTGTGATCACAATAACCGATGGGAATGGTAATTCGGCATCAGGACAGATTGCCATTCTTGTAGAAGATAATGCATCTCCTGTGGCAGTGCCAGATGTTTACACGACGGCTCAAGGAGAAGCTTTAATAGTTACCGACCCTGGACATCTGATCAATGACTTTGATCCGGATGGCGATCCTGTTTTATGGACAAGTTTCGTATCCCCTGAAAATGGTACGATAAGTGAGGCTGCAGTAAACGGAACATTTACATATACCCCGGATCCGGGATTCAGTGGAATTGATTCATTCGTAATTTCCATTACAGACGGCAATGGCAATTTCTCGAACGGATTGGTGATTGTGCTTGTAGAGGAAAACCGTGCTCCCGTTGCCATTCCGGATGTATTTACAACGAATCAGGGAGAACCACTGATGGTTAATTCCCCGGGACACTTGGGTAATGACTATGATTTGGAGGGAGACCCTTTGACCTGGCTTTCGTTTGTGTCACCTGAAAATGGTGCCATAAGTAACGCCGCGATTGATGGGAGCTTTACCTATACCCCGGATCCTGGATTCTTTGGTCAGGATTCTTTTGATGTGACTATTTCAGATGGACAAGGCAATGTGACTGTGGGCCAGATTACCATTACAGTGATACCTTCGGGCCAACGGCCGCCGGTCGTCATTGCGGATGCATACGTCACAAATGAAAATGAGGCGTTGATCGTGCCCGGGTCCGGACATCTTAGTAATGACTATGATCCGGACGGTGACCCTTTGACCTGGCTTTCGTTTGTGTCACCTGAAAACGGCGCCATAAGTAGCCCCACGATTGATGGGAGTTTTACCTATACCCCGGATCCCGGATTTACCGGGCAAGATTCTTTTGAAGTGTCCATTAGTGACGGAAATGGTAATATAACCTCCGGAAAGGTGGTAATATCTGTGGTTCCAATGACCGGATCAGGACCGGTGGCGATAGGGGATGTGTTTACAACCAATCAGGACCAACCTTTAATCGTCTCACCTCCGGGTCATTTGGCGAACGATTACGATCCTGACGACGACCCTTTGACTTGGGTATAGTTTGTCTCTCCT
>CAYGOW010000423.1:0-3535 GCA_964351425.1 uncultured Roseivirgaceae bacterium | reverse complement strand
ATCGTAATTAACAACGCCTTTCGGATGCTGAGTCAGCAGGCATTGAAAAAACTCAATCACGTGACGCGTGTGCGCGGAGAGGCTTGATTGATTCAAGACAGGCAAGGATCGGCTATATTCCTCGTCCGACAGTTGGGAAAGTACGTAGTTAAGTTCAGATAATCGTTCGTTACAAGCAGAGGTTGGATGCATGGCCAATAAATGAATTCAAGGTAATTTAATAACTTGAACGAGAAACTGGTTCACGGGTAGGAGAAAAAAAATTAATTGTCTTCAACTATACATTATAGCCCAGCGTGTTCCAGGCGGTATAGATAATGTCCTGGTCATACCCTTTACCCGCAAGGTGTTGAAAGACTTTTCCCTTAATTACTAAAGGGTCAGCCTTACCAATCCGTCGAATCTTTTTTTCCATGAGATCCAACACGGTGGCCAAATAGTCATCTTCAGGAATGAGAAGATCCATTTGCTCGCGTACGAGTTGTTCGTCAATTTGGTGGCGAAGCAACGCGTACCTGATTTTTACAGGGCCCCATTTTTTCTGATAAAACCTGCCTTTGATAAAAGATGCGACAAATCGTTCCTCATCAATAAACCCTTCCTCTTTGAGTTCATTTACAATTTCCTGAATAATGGCCGGATTCGATATGCGTGTAGCAAGTTTGTCTTTTACCTCCCTGGGCGAACGTTCCTGATACGCACAGAACCGTGCTGCTTTATTTAATGCAGTTTTTTTGTCCCATTCGTCAGTCATTATCGGGGCAAATTTTTAAGAAAAAAATCCCGTGCATTCCCACCCATGATCAGGCCAATTTCTTCCTGAGAAAACCCTTCTTCAATAAGGGCTTCTGTAATTTTCACCATGCCGGTAACATCAAATGGTGTTGTTACTGCACCGTCAAAATCAGAGCCGAGTGCAACATGTTTAATTCCCATAACATCGGTTGCATGTCGAATAGCCCGGACGGTTGCGCGTGCATCGTTTCCGCATACCGCTTGTTCGAACAAGGCAATGCCAACAAGTCCGCCGGTTTCAGCAATTCGCCTTAACTGGTCATCACTTAAATTCCGGTTATTGTCACATGTTCCCCGCACTCCGGTGTGCGTAACGATAACCGGCCGGGTAGCTATATCAAGTATGTCATCAATGAGTTGTGAGGAACCGTGCGAGAGATCGATAATCATATGTAATTCTTCTGCCTCACGGACAACGGACCGTCCAAAGGCGGTCAGGCCTCCTTTATCCGTACCATGAGCGGAACCCCCCAATGCATTGTCAAAAAAGTGGACGGGTGCGAGAATACGAATACCAGCATCAAAGGTGGAGGAGAGATTGTTAATATCCTCTTCCAGCATATGTGCCCCTTCCACTCCTAGTATTCCCGCTGTCAGGCTGGGTTGTTCATTCCGCTGCTGTATAAAATTCTCCAGGTCCTTTTGCTGCCTGATAATAACAAATTCATTCTCCGAATCATCAGCCATTTGCTGCAGCCGGTTGGCCTGATACATGGCGCGAGCATGGAGACTGTTCCAGGTACGGGGCGGGTTGCCCTGGGCAAATTGCAAAAGCGTAATATTGTCGGTTTCGCCGGTATTATTTGTGTAATTCTGATTTTTTGGGGTCTTGGAAACTATAGTAAAGACCTGCAAAGCCGCATTTGCCTCCTGAAGCCGGGGAATATCAACATGCCCGCGATCACTCTTTTTTAGCAGGTCACGCTTCCAAAGCAGTGCGTCAGAATGTAGATCGGCAATAAATTCAAGCGACTGGTGAAGCTGACGTGCCTTTGGATTTGCCTCATAGGGTGGGGAGGAGATTACATTATTGTGCTGGTTCTCAATAACACCCGGGGCAATGGTAATGAAAAGTATGTAAAGGATCGAAAGTGAAAGAATCAGGTATAAAGCAATCCGGGCCTTCTTCATGTCGACTTACTCCTTGATATATCCTTTTCTTTTTAAAATGGATCCAACGAACTTCCGCTCATTCTCCGTCTTAAAAATTTTAAATGGAAGGTGGATCAATTGTGCTTTGTTAACCACCAGCAAATAATAATCCTTGCCGGCTTTTGCCCGTTTGATCTGATCCCATTTCATCGGCATCCCCTGTCGCTCATTTAACTTAATCATTACCTGCTGACTGTTTATTTCATAGGAAAGCTTTTCAAAAAGCATTTTCGTTTGATCCAGCTGTGTTACTCCGGCAAATTGGATCAGCCAGAAAAGGAGATATAGCACGAGGGCAATACCCGTGCCGATGAACCACCATATATTCGGGATAATGAAATATCCACAACATAGGGCAATGACAATAAGAGCTACCCACCATTGCTGTTGAAGTACGTTAATCATACTTAATTTGATGTAGGTGCCGGTAGGTAATTTATACTTGCGTGTTTTGACTATCATTTGAATTTCGATTGTAGATTATTTCTGATATTTTTTGGCTTTGAGACTCATATCCAGGCTCGGTACGGAGTGGGTGAGTGCTCCGACGGAAATATAGTCCACCCCGGTTTCAGCCACCCGTCCGATGGTGTCTTCCGTAATGCCACCACTTGCTTCGGTTTCAGCCCGCCCTGCAATTATTTTCACAGCTTCTTCCATTTCTTCGGCTGACATATTGTCTAACATTATGCGATCTGCTCCGCCATGATCTGCAGCAAGCCGCACCTCTTCAAGATTTCTTGTCTCGATCTCAACACGCAGGTTTCGGCCTGTTTCTGCCAGGTATTTTGCGGCGGCATCCAGGGCTTTATCAACACCACCGGCAAAATCAATATGATTATCCTTAAGCATGATCATATCAAATAATCCGAAACGGTGATTTACCCCGCCACCAATTACAACTGCCCACTTTTCCATCATGCGAAAATTAGGGGTTGTCTTTCGGGTGTCAAGCAATTTAGCGTCGGTATGATTAATCAGGCTGGTCAGTTGATGCGTATAGGAGGCAATGCCTGACATCCTTTGCATGCAATTGAGCACAAGCCGCTCACAGGCAAGAATGGATCGTGCCGATCCCTCCACACGCAGCACATGGTCTCCGGGTCGTAAGCTATCTCCATCCTCTGCAAGGCACGTGACGCGCAATGACGGGTCAAAGTGAGCAAAAATACGCCTCGCCAGATATACTCCGGCGATGATGCCGTGATCCTTCATGATTAGAATTGCTTCATCCGACAGATTTTCCGGTATAGAAGCCAGAGAAGAATGATCCCCATCACCGATGTCTTCCCGAAACGCGGCATTTAGAAACGTTTCGAGGGACTGATCATTGATGTAAGCTGGAACCATCCTGCAAAAATAAAAAAAGCACTGAGAAAACAGTGCCTTTCTTTAGAAGTCCTGGTCGCTTTATTACTCCTTTATGAAGCTAATTTCATGAACGAGGTAGCGGTTATCTAAATTCTTGATGCGCATCCATACCCTGAAAGTAGAGCCATCACTCAAATATTGGCCAATGGCATACGGCAAGCCCCCTTTGGAGGCACCTTGATGGACAATGGTAAAACTTGATGGAGGGTTTTCCTGG
>CAYGOW010000422.1:0-3548 GCA_964351425.1 uncultured Roseivirgaceae bacterium | reverse complement strand
GATGATCAAAGGGTGAATTTCCGCGGCGGACTGCCATTCGCGTTCATTTTGTTGTATATTCCCGCATGAAGCGAAGAGATTTGCTGCGCCGGGCTGGTATGGCCGCTGCAGCTTTTACCCTGCCTCCGTTAGCCCGGGCCAATGCCCTTGAAAAACCTGTGATCAATTCGACTGCAGACCCTTCTGATGAATCGTACTGGAAGAAGTTTGCCCGGGACTGGTACGACGTATCTGACGATTTCGTAAACCTCGAGAATGGCTATTTCGGTGTTCAGCCCAAGCCGGTGCTGCAGGCTTACCTGGAGAATGCGCAGAAGCTCAATCAGCGCTCATCCCGTTTGATGCGTAAGGAATTCTACCAACATTATTTTCCAGCTGCCATGTACGGCCTGTATGACGCTACCGGTGCAGAGGAGGGTGAATTACTGCTCACCCGGAATGCAACAGAAGCATTAAATATTGCCATTCAGGGGATGGATCTCCGGAAAGGGGATGAAGTGATTCTCCAGCACCATGACTATCCCAGTATGATCGATGCGTATAAGATGCTGGAACAACAGAAGGGAATAAAGCTGGTTTTCCTCGACGTGCCACTGATCCCTGAAAGCAGGGAGGAAATCGTGGAGCTATACCTGAATGCCATTACCCCACATACGCGATGCATTTTACTTACCCATTTGACACACCTGACCGGACAGATCATGCCCGTCGCGGAGATCAGCCGAAGGGCCCGCGAGCAGAATGTGTCCGTAATCGTGGATGCGGCACATAGCTTCGCCCAGATGGATTACAAGATAAAAGACCTGGAAGCGGACTTTGTTGGCATGAACCTGCATAAATGGTTTGGCAACCCTCTCGGGGCAGGTCTGCTCTATGTGCGCAAAGGAAAGGTATCTGAACTCACGCCTTTATTCGGGGATATCGAATATAAAGACGACGACATTCGTAAACTTGGACATTTTGGCACACCGGCAGCTCCAATTGTGATGACCCTGAAGGCTGCCTACGATTTTAACAAGCAAGTCGGGATTGGGAATAAAGAAGCCCGACTACGGTATCTTCAACAATACTGGACCAATCAGGCCCGCTCGATGGAGCGGGTGGAGGTGGTCACGCCGGCCGACCCGGCACAAAGTTGTGCAATCGCCAGTTTCCGGATGAAGGGGATGGATAGTTACGATGTTGCCCGCATCCTGGACGAAAAATTTGGGGTATTTACAGTCATCCGCCACCTGAAAGAGGATGTCGTAGTCCGCGTCACACCAAATTTATACAATGGGACAAAAGACCTCGATGTTCTGTTGGACGGACTACAGCAGATGTCACGTCAATAATTCCTGAAATCCGGCGAATTGTATCCTAGCCTTCTTTTCCTTCGAGTTCGCTTAACGGGGTGAGGTTGGATGGGATGGCATCTTTCTCATAAGGATATACTTCCACAATGGGGGTCTGAGTAATGGAAGGCACCTCGTATGGGATCATAGTGCCTTTGAAATGTTCCTCGATGGTCTCGAATGCTTGTTTGATGTGCTGGGCTGCCACCAGCAGGTACGAATTGATCTTCATTTCCTTCTCCGAATCAGCATCAATTGTGACGTACACCACTTTACATTTAAACCAGGTAAAGCTGTCCTCGTCAGGGATCACTTCGCCGATGTTGGTCTTGGTGATTTGTGTAATCATGAATTCACCCGGAATATCCCTTTCGGCAATTTCATTCATCCGCGTCTCCGCATCAGTATAGGTGACGGCATCTACCAGAAATGCTTCAGTTACCTGCTTGATTGATCCTTCTTCCGTTTCCTTTGTGCTCTTTACTTTACAGGTGTACCAGGTCTTCATGTGTCTTTTTTGTTAGGCTAAATGAGGCGGCAAATATAGGAGAGGAGAAGGAAAGGGCATGAACTTGCGGACATGAATTTGATAAGTTTTTAATATCCGTATTCCCTGTAGTCATGCATCCATAGCCGGACCCATGGCAAATTGGTTTGATAAAAGGATGGAAAAGAAGAGAAAATTCTTTTCCTTGTGGCGAGTAACCAAATCTGGCTTCTTTTGTTAAAATATCCATGCGTGATTGGTTAAAAACATATGTTCCCTATTTTCCGCTCTTCGGCCTGGGATTGTATCTGGTAGTATTCACCATTGCCGCCATGGATTATCCCGGCGGGTCCTACAATGTGCCAAATGAGGAAGGATATAGCTTCTTTCATAATTTTCTCTGCGATGTGATGAACCCGGTAACGCAGTCCGGGGCACACAATGATGCCCGTCCGCTGGCAATTGTTTCCCATCTACTCCTGAGCTTTACCATGATTTCCTTCTTTTATGTGTTGCCGGAAATCTTTGACAAGGACAATAGAAATACCCGGATGATGCGATGGGTGGGAATACTAACCATGACCGTATTTATTTTTATGTACACCCCGTACCACGATGAGATTGTGACCGCCACCGGTATCCTGGGGACGATCGCATTGGTTCCGTTTTTCATGGAACTCATTAAATACGATAACAAACGGCTCCGGCAGCTCGCCTATATGTGTTATCTGCTGAGTATCGTTGTATTCTTTATTTTTGAAACCCGGATCGGCTATTATTATTTGCCTTTTCTTCAGAAAATTACCTTTGTGGTTGATGCCTGGTGGGTTATTTGGGTATGCCTGATCGTATTGAAAAAGAACCGTGAAGAATCACAGGTAACATTCGCCTGGAATGATCAGTAAGTCCTATACATTACTTACTGATGAAATTTGCTTAAAATTACCTCATGACAATATATTATCTCTACGATGCATTATGCGGCTGGTGCTATGGGTTTTCGCCGGTATTCCAGGATTTTTATGACCAGAATAAAAACGACTACAAGTTTGAGGTGATTTCCGGAGGTATGATCCAGGGTGACCGCATAGGGCCTATCGGCGAAGTGGCAGGTTATATCGGAGAGGCCTACAAACAGGTGGAGGAACGGACCGGGATCAAATTTGGAGAAGAATTTCTGCAGGGTACCATGAAAAAAGGAACGGCCATTTTCACATCTTTACCACCGGCTCGGGCACTGGCTGCGTTCAAACGTCTGCAACCGGAAAATCAGGTGCCTTTTGCCGCCGCGCTGCAAAAGGCCGTTTATTTTGACGGTATGGAACCGGAGGATATGGATGGATATATCCGGCTGGCGGGAGAATTCGGGGTGGAGCCTGCCGACTATTCACGTCTGTTGAATGCAGAAGATATCGCGTATGCCGCTCGTGAAGAATTCATGTTTACCCAGCAGCTGGGTGTTCAGGGATTTCCGATGGTGGTGTTGAAAAATGAACAGGAACAATACTACCTGGTTGCCAGTGGATATGTTTCGCCGGACGTATTGGCGGATCATTTCCAAATGGCGGTGAAGGCTGCGAAAGGCGAAGTAGCCTAATCTTGTATTGCCGTGGTATGTCAGGCGGTTTCGGCACGGAAAATGGACGGACTGAAATAAAAAAGCCCGGGGTTTGTTACTTGAAGGTCATTCCGGGTATTAATAAGCGACACATGATACATTTCCTTAT
>CAYGOW010000421.1:0-3557 GCA_964351425.1 uncultured Roseivirgaceae bacterium | reverse complement strand
CATCGATAATGATATTATCAATTCCATGGCTGATATATTCACGGCAAGTGGGTTTAGAATGCAGCCGGTCATTGAAGCCCTGCTTACCAGTACGCATTTCTATGAATCATTGGGAGGTGTGGAAGATGACAAATTTGGCGGAATCATCAAGTCACCTCTTGAATTAATTACAGGCGCCATGACCTTCCTGGAAGTTCAAATCCCCAACCAGACAACGCAAGCAGCGGAATTTAATACCCTTGCCGGTGATATGCTGAGACTTATCCAGCGCCAGGGAATGGAACTGTATGAACCGAGTGAGGTGGCGGGTTATCCGGCTTATCACCAGTTTCCAAAATTTAACAGAAACTGGATCACCACCAATTACCTGGTACAACGCTATGATTATATCCGCACCCTGCTGGATAGTAATATGGGCTACTGGAACATCCGGGCATTTATAACGCAACGCTTTGGCGGGGTTGCCGGTGACGCACGACAGCTAATCCTTGCATTGGCTCCGTATTTATACCCATTGGCCAATAACCTTGATTTCAATGCCAATACAGGAAGTATTACCGGCGAACGACTGTCCTATTTTCTTTATGCCTTCTTAACCGCTAATCAATATGACGAAGCGGAATGGGCAGCGTTGTATGCCAATGCCGATGTGAATTACCTGGAAGTTGAAACATTGCTGAAAAGCCTGTTCAACTCCATGTTACAAACCCCTGAATATCAATTACACTGATTATGAAAAGGAGAAATTTTTTAAAGAATATGCCATTACTGGCGGGTGCAAGTTTCACCCTTCAGCAGATCCCCATGCGTGTCATGGCAGAACGCAATCATTTTCTGCGACTGGCGCAATCAAGCAGCAATGACCGTGTTTTAATCATTCTCCAGTTGCATGGAGGAAATGACGGGCTGAATGCCTTTATTCCTGTTGAGCAGTATGATTTATACTACAGTCGGCGGGCAAACATCGCGATTCCTGCCAAGAACAGTATTCGAAGCATGATCCCGTTGGATTCAACGCTTCCATTTGCAGATCAGGTTGGACTTCACCCCGACATGATAGGTGTAAAAGAACTTTATGATCAGGGTAAAATGGCGCTTGTGCAGGGTGTATCCTATCCGCAAAATAACGGATCACATTTCCGTGGTCGGGACATCTGGCACATGGGAGGTGGAATTAATGATTACTACAGCTCAGGTTGGGTAGGTCGTTACCTTTCTAAGGATATTGAACCTATGCAATATCCCGAAGAGTTTCCAAATGCTGAGTACCCGGATCCACTTGCCATTGAAATGGGAAGTGAAATATCCCTTGCATTTCACCAGGAAGACAATATCCCGCTTTCCATATCACTGGCCAGCGATCCTGATGCATTTGCCCAACTGGTTGAAAGCCTTGAGGGTTTTACCGATGAAGGATTCGATCCGCGTGGTAAACCCCCGGCATTTTTGGATAATTCTCCCTATGGTAAAGAACTTAACTGGATACTTGGCCTGGAGGATAAATCAGAAGACTATGCCGCCAGACTGTATGAAGTATATAACCGCTCGTATAAAACCAGGGTAACCTATCCGGAAGACTACCCCTTTGCGGCACCTAAGTCTAGCCGTAAAAACCGCTTAACACCTCAATTGCAGATGATTGCACGCTTACTACATGGCGGTGGTGCAGGTCAGGGAGTTGGCACCAAGGTATTTCTTGTGAAGCTGGGTGGATTTGATACCCATGCTGAACAAGTGGAAAGTCATGACCCGACAATGGGCGGACATGCCGCATTGCTGCATCATATTTCTTCTGCAATGAAAGCTTTTCAGGAAGACCTGAGGGAACGGGGCATTGAAGACCGGGTACTGACATTGACAACCTCTGAGTTTGGGCGCAGGATCCCTTCTAACGGAAGTTATGGTACGGACCATGGCACCGGTGCACCTTTGATGGTCTTTGGTAAGGGAGTACGTCCGGGCGTTTACGGGACTAATCCTGATGTGTCTAAAAACAACGTAGACATGCAATTTGATTACCGCCAGGTGTATGCGAATATTCTCAAAGACTGGATGCAGGTCGATGAGGATATTATTGCCAATGATATATTCTTCGGTGATTTCATTAATGGAGTAAGTGAGGAGGGGATCCCCTACTCGCCTGTTCCGGTAGCCCGGCAGCAGATCACTTCCAATGAAGCATTTTTTACTGAACGGTTTGGTTTGGATGATGCCTATCCCAATCCGGCGCATTCCAATACCTCGATTCGCTTTCGAATCAACGCCACGACCGACGTATCTCTTAATATGTATGACCTAAACGGCAAGCTGGTGGTGCAACTTGTCAATGAGCAGCGAGGACCGGGCGAACATGTGGTAAATGTTTCTTTGGAGAAAATCCCGGCCGGTATTTATATCTACCAAATAAAGGCAGGTTTACTCAATACGTCTAAAAAACTTGTAGTCCGAAAATAATATGAAACGAATACTAATTTTTTGTCTGAGCTTATCGGTATTATTTTTTGCCGATTCCGCATATGGTCAAGCGAAAAAGTCCGCGCGTAAAGGCAAGTATGCCCAGCGGCCGGACCGAAAAAGCGAATTTCTCAAGACACAATGGTGGCTTGGGTTTTACGGAGGGACTAATATTGCCCAGGCCTCACCCGGCCAGCGCTATACAGGTATTGTCGCATTGAATTATGACGATAGCCAAAACGAAAAATCATATGATGATTATACGCTACCGGGCGGACAGGCGGGAGTGAATATCACTTTCTTTCATCGTGGTTTTTCATTCACATTTGCTCCCCATTATCGGGCCGAAAGGTTTGCCTATTCGAATAGCTACTTGTGGGAATCGGATGAAAATGCATTAAACACGTTATCCCTGGAATTTAACCAGGAGCATACCCTTCAATATGCGGAACTGCCTGTTTTTATTAAGTATGATATCCTTGCAGGTCGATTGCGTCCATTTGTGCAGGCAGGGTTCTATTATAGAATTTTGCTGAATGCGGAAAAGACACTATCCACTCAGGGAATAGACTATGCGTCGGGCGGAAGCGGACCTTTTGAGAATGAGCCCATTTCCGTGGGAGCAAAGGATTTATTTGTGAAAAATGCCTATGGCATTGCCGGCGGTGTCGGATGTACCTACGATGTTTGGAATGTCAGGTTTGTTTTCGACGTTACCTACCGTAAAGGATTGAATAACATTTCGAATGCGGAATACCGCTACAATGAAAACCCTATTACAGGTATCGGTGATGCGATGGATGATTTAAACCTTAACAGCATCAGCGTTAACCTGGGTTGTGTTTTCCCATTGCGATTTATTAGTAAAAATTTAAAAGCCGTAGAATAATGAGAAGCTTATTAGTACTATATTTTTTGCTGGCTGGATTGACATTTTTTAGTTCATGTGAATCAGCCGAGAGCGTTGCGGACCCTTCGGAATCATTTACCCGAATTTATGACGATAATCGCTTTGAAGCCTCCTACAACCCAATTGACATCGTTCAGACAACTGACGGCGGGTACCTGATCCTTGGGTCGCGAAAGACTGATTTATCTGACTT
>CAYGOW010000420.1:2819-3568 GCA_964351425.1 uncultured Roseivirgaceae bacterium | reverse complement strand
CAATATGCCGCTTTTAGTGGCGAGGAATATCCACTGGTAAAAGCAAATGAGCCTGTAACCGGGCTTGACCGGTCAAAGATCAATTCTTACCTGGCATGGTTATCCGAAAAAACCGGGAAAAACTGCCGCCTCCCATCCGAAAAAGAAGCCATGGCCCTTCACAAGGCAGGAAGAAAACAATCCGGCAACCAGAATAATCTCAATTATTTGGCGGGATACGACCTGACCTTGCCTGATGCGAAAGAACTCCTGGAACAGCTCAACAAAATAACCATGAGCCTGATCAAACCAGTCGGTAGTCACCCAATGGTGAAGCTGGCGAATGACAAATATGTGTTCGACCTGGGCGGCAATGTAGCTGAATACTATCTGGAAGGCACTGTATTGAAGGTGTATGACTACAGTGCTTATGATTTTGTAGACCCGGTCAATACGGAGAGCTCGTCCACGCCCGATCATACAGGATTCAGGGTAGTCATGGAAGAGTAGCACTTATACGGCTACTTCGCTTATGAAAGTCAGCTGGTTCGTATATTGATTGTTGTATCAGCGGGCACTGCCCGGATGAACTATTATTCCAATCAATTACTGATTGTGAAGCCGTATATACATACTGTCCAGTTCTTCAGAATCGCCATACTTCTTCCGCAGTTCGGCCAGTTTCAGGGAGAGGTCGACCACCACTTCTGAATAATCCGGATCATTATATACATTATTCAGTTCTTGTGGATCATTCTTTCGATCGTATA
>CAYGOW010000420.1:0-2809 GCA_964351425.1 uncultured Roseivirgaceae bacterium | reverse complement strand
AACTCCCATTCGTCCACGTCATAGTAGAAATGGACAAGTTTATAATCTTCCGTTACAATGGCATAATGCCGCTTGACCATATGTACAGCGGGATATTCGTAATAATGATAGTACACTGCTTCCCTGTCCCACAGTTCGTCCTGTCCTTTTAACAGAGGCACCAGACTTTCTCCCTGCATATCCGCCGGTGCCGGAATCCCCGCCATTTCGAGCAAAGTCTGGGCGTAGTCAAGGTTCTGCACCATGACCGTACTCTTACTTCCGGGTGAAGTCACGCCCGGCCATTTGATCATAAGCGGGGTCTTGAACGATTCATCATAAACAAACCGCTTGTCAAACCAGCCATGTTCTCCCAAATAAAAGCCCTGATCAGAGGTGTAAATGACGATGGTATTTTCCGCCAGGCCACTTTCCTCCAGGTAGTCGAGCACACGCCCCACATTGTCGTCAACAGAAGAAATACAACCCAGGTAATCCTGCATATACCGCTGATACTTCCAGCGCATCTTATCCTCCCTGCTCAATGACGCCCAGTTTTCTGCGAACCAGGTATTGATTGAATCAATGAGCGGATCATACAAGGCTTTCTGCTCCGGCGTCGCCCGGTCATAGGGCCCGTAAAACCCATTCCAGGCCACCGGCTCCACATAGGGATCTACATCGCCCATCGCCTCAAGGGTTTCCGGCCGGATCTTCGAGTCATGACTGTAGCGCATGTGCATGAGAATGTTCATCTCCGCTTCTTTCGCTGCCGACCCTCTGCCACTGTAGTCATCAAATAAAGTAGGTGGCTCAGGAAATGTCTTTTTCGTGTACTCCGCAAATTTATCAGCCCGGGGCCACCACGGCCTGTGTGGTGCCTTGTGCAAATACATCATCATGAAAGGCTTGTCTTCATCCCGCTCATTCTCCAGCCACCCAAGGGTCAGATCGGTAATAATATCGGTCACATACCCGATAATCGTTGTGTCCCCTTTCGGCGTAATAAATTTTGGATTGATATAGTTGCCTTGTCCCGGGAGAATCATAAAGTCATCCACTCCTTTGGGATTATTTCCAAAGTGGAGCTTTCCGTACATGGCGGTCTGGTAGCCTGCTGCCTGAAACAGTTGGGGAAATGTTACCTGGGTCGAATCGAATGGACGGATGTTATCCACTTTGCCGTGAATATGTGTGTGCTTGCCCGTTAAAATAGTTGCCCGGGAAGGAGCGCAGATCGAATTGGTTACTGAAGCGTTGGAAAATAGCATGCCCCCCTGTGCGATCCTGTCGATGTTTGGCGTCTCAATCAAATAGTTCGAATACGCACTGATCGCCTGATAGGCATGATCATCCGACATGATAAATAATATATTAGGCCGTTTATCCGCCTGTTCGTTTTTTTCCGTCGAACAACTGAAAAAAACGAAAATAAAGAGTAGGAGAAGATAGGTCCTGGTCGTATAAGACATAAGCGGGCGATGTTTTTTTCAAGATACTAAATTTAGCTAAACCACAAATAGACCCTTGCCCGCTGTATAGCTGAATTAATTTTATACCTTGGCATCGGGTCTGTTATTCCAATGAGGTATCCGTTTATTCTGGTGACAGCTCTTTACTTCCTGATAACAATTATAAATCCAATGAAAAGAATCCTTATACTTCAACTCCTGATCTTATTTGCCCTGGTCGCTCGTGCGCAATCAACCAATGAAATACGTTTCACTTTTAACCATGTGGCCCTGTCCGTCACTGACCTAAGCGAGTCATCAGACTTCTACGCGACGGTCCTTGATTTTGAAGAGATCACCAACAGGACGAGTATGGCAGGCATTCGCTGGTTCAGGCTTGGTCAGGACAAGGAACTGCACCTTATTTCAATAATGAATGAGCCGGTGCAAATTAATAAAGCCGTGCATTTTGCTATCAGTACCCCAGACTTTGATCAGTTTGTGGAACGACTTGAAAAGAATGATGTCCCCTACTCCGACTGGCCAGGGGCAGCAGGAACCATTACAACACGTGCAGATGGCATCCGCCAGGTGTATATTCAGGATCCCGACGGGTACTGGATTGAGGTAAACAGTGCCAATGAATAATGCCACACTAAATGGATTACCTTTTTGGCACTGTTTGGGGTCATACATCTAAATAAGTGAAATTTTATCCCTTAAATTAAATCACCATTTTCACGAGCATTTCTATTCGATCAGCCATTGTGCAACACCACCTTGGTTGATTTTTTTGGAGCTTTCGGGGTCACGTTGCCTTTTAATCCGAACAACGGACGTAAGAATGATATTCTCCGAATGACCAACTCATACATACCCAGGGCCCCGGCAAAGGTGATTGCATTCAACAATAGAAATTTAACCATGGGAGAAAGCTGAAGGGGGAACAGGTAAGCCGATCCGGCGTACAGAAACACCATATGAATGATGTAGATTGGATAGGCCGCCTGGCTCAGATACTGTAATGCCTTTCCAGGTTTATTCAAATATTTATGACCAAACCCGAAAACGGTAAAAATCCATAAGCATGACTCTATTGACATCATGAAATCCGGCGTCCTGAAATTAAACAACAGGACTCTTGTCAGATAGATTGCAAAAGCAGCGATTAACAGGATCCAGCGCCATTTAGTAACTGTTTCCCAAAAGGATAAGCCACTATACACCACCGAAAAACCTGTCATAAAGGCAATGAACCCCAGTACAAACCCATGCAGGGTCATGGCGTATAATTCAAAGCTCTCAGGTTGAATAATCGTTGATTCCAGGATAAAAGGAATTATAATTAAAAGCAATCCCACCGGATTCCTGTAAACACG
>CAYGOW010000419.1:0-3572 GCA_964351425.1 uncultured Roseivirgaceae bacterium | reverse complement strand
CCCGGCGTTTTCTCCTGGCTGAGCTAATTTTTCAGCCAGCGCAAAATTAAGGGACAGGTCACTGGCCAGACTCGAGGTCATTGCCACGCGCATGGCAGAATCTAACGAAAATTCCGCCGATACGATGGAAGGCCGAATATCACTTTGATAAAAATAATACTCAAACTTATCATCAATCTTGCCATTAACCCAATCCTGAAATTCCTGCGAAAGTATAATCCCCTCAATTTCGTCCGAAGAATAACCCGCCGCATAAAATCCGGCTATCACTCCACCCATCGATGTCCCTACTACAAAATCAACCGGAATGTCATTTTCTTCAAGCGCCTTAATCACCCCCACATGTGCAAGTCCCTTGGCCCCGCCTCCACTCAGAACAAGCGTTACCCGTTGACCAAAAGATGGGATGGTCATGAGTGTAATGAGTATTGAGGCAAGCAGAAAACGCATATTCTATAAACAAGAATAGCAAGACAATTATTGCCTTGCTACTCCTTCTCAAGTTTTTACTGAAATTTATTTCAGACTTGCAACCACCTGTGTTTCAACTGCGGGCATTTCAACTTGTTTCAGTCGATTAATCCACTCATCCTTTGAAACGAGGTAGTCTTCCTTGTATTCTTCCTTAATAGGCTCTGACGGCGGAAGATCTACTTTCAGTGCATCTACCTGAACACCATTCTTCCAAAAGCGATAACATAAATGATTCCCGGTAGCAAGCCCTGTGCTTCCCACGTACCCTATGGTTTGTCCTTGTTTAACGCGGACCCCAGCCCGAATGCCGGAAGCGATTTTTGACATGTGCAGGTATTGGGTAGTATATGTTCCGTTGTGCTTCAGCTTAACATAATTCCCGTTGTATTTTTTGTATTGCGCCTCAGTAATCAATCCATCTCCTACTGCGCGAATTGGTGTTCCTTTCGGTGCAGCGAAATCTGTGCCCCGGTGCGCTTTGTACCTTTTCTGAACAGGGTGGTATCGACTTCCGGAATACCGCGAACTAATACGGGTAAACTCAAGCGGATATTTCAGCAATGCTTTTCTGAGGCTGTTCCCTTCTTCATCAAAATAATCTATGCCATTCCCCTGATCGTATATAAACGCATAGTAATCGTTTCCATAATGTTCAAAGTATATAGCCTTAATATCTCCAATGCCAACGGATTTATTATCCACCAGCTTGTCCTCGTAAATAAGTTTAAACTTGTCTCCTTTCTGAAGCCCGAAAAAATCAACTTGCCAGCCGAATACATCCACAAATTCATTGGTCAATTCATGTGACAGTCCCAGGCTTTGCATGGTCATGGATAAATTGCTTTCAATGATTCCGGCAGCAGAACGCTCAACCGTCACAACTTCTTTTGCCTTTTTCTCAACAAAAATGCTATCCTGAAAATTGAAGACCACATATTCAATCGGGTTGTGCTCATATACCAATGCACGGGCCGTCTTCATAGAATCCTGATCGCAGATAAGGATATATTTTTTGTTCGTGGCAATCTTTCGAACGTCAAATACATCTTTTGACCGCTCAGCAAGATGATAGATTGTTTCAGCACTCACATTGTAATTGGAAAGAATCTCTGAGATGTTCTGATTCCTTTTTACCTTATCTTCAATGAGCAGCTTACTGTCCACATTTATTCCAAATAATAATTTAGGCTCCGGTGGAATAGTATCGGCATCAATTACATCCGACAAGTCCTCAGCTAAATTTTCTGGTTCGGTTTCAATACTGTTTTGAAAAGCCGGAATGGCAAAATATATGCCCGCGGTGATCGCGAGTCCTGCCAATACAGCTAATAGTTTTTTCGACATGGTTAGATTTAGTTAAAAAAATCCAAAAGTGACCTATTTAGTAACTGCAAAGAAGCATTTAAAGTGCAAATAATACGTAATAAGTAAGAAATTTTCTAAAATTCACCCGATAATGGGAAGATTTCATCGATATTCAGTCAACTTTACCTCATGAAAAGTAAGGAAAGCCTTGCCATTCTGGGCTGTGGCTGGCTCGGAACATCAATCGGTAACTCCCTGAGTAGTCAGGGATACCATGTTTTTGGTTCTACTACCACTTCAGATAAACTCAATACGTTATCAGCCCATGGCATTCAGCCGTTTCTAATTGACATTGGTAACCATAAAAAGGGGTTGCCAGGCGAATTCATAAATGCCGAATGGCTTATTCTATGCACTCCCCCGGCTCCAATCGCTGCTTCGCTGAACTGGCTTACATCAGAACTGGCTAAAAGACATTCCGGAAAGACGCTGATGATCAGTTCAACAGCAGTTTATCCTCATGATGGCGGACTGGTGAAAGAAGAAAATGCTATACATATAAAGTCTCCTCATTCAGGGGTAGACATACTGGACCTGGAGAATGCCATTCGATCGTCAGGACCTGCTACCATTTTGCGACTTGGCGGTCTGTACGGACCAGGACGAAACCCCGGCAAGTTTCTCTCAGGCAAAAAAGACATTGGTCAGGGCAATGCCCCCGTCAACCTGATCCACCTGGATGATGTGGTTGAAATCGTGCACCTTATTATACAAGAGAATGTTTGTCCTGAAATCCTCAACGCCGTGGCCCCGGGTCACCCGTCACGGCAGCAGTTTTACACTGCAGCGGCACAGTATGCCGACTTACCTCTACCAGAATTTGATCAGAAAAACAGGGATGGTTCAAATAAAATGGTTGATTCATCCAAATTAATAAACCAGTTCTCCTACCAGTTTATTCATCCGGATCCCTTGCAGGATATACTCTCAGGGGGGTGATTCACCATAGCGTATGGTGTACCTCGATGATCCTTCATCAAGGAAGTTGATAAATGCTTCAACGTCCTTTTCATATCCCAGGGGCGGTAATAACACCTTTTCATCCTGGCCCAGCAAGACGTAAAATGGCTGTGCATTATTGTTCAGCCGTCTGATTTGTAAGTCCGCGTTTTGTTTTCCGATTGTCTTTTTAACCTTATCATCGTAACTGGACGTATACCAATCCGATTCGGGCAGTGTCGTTTTATCATCGACATATAAAGCGACTACCACGTAGTTTTCCTTCAGTCGGCGCAACACTTCCGGATCCGACCATACTACGGCTTCCATTTCCCGGCAATTTGTACAAGCATGTCCTGTGAAGTCAATAAACAATGGTTTATTTTGACTTCTCGCACACGCCAATGCCTGTTCATAATCAAAATACCCATTCAGCCCATGTGGTAAATGAAGAAAATCCGCATATTTAGGGGGCTCGCATTCTTCAAAATCCACTTCATCCGCCGGCCGGCTCAGGGATATCAGATCAAAATCATGAGTGTACATGGGGGGAAGATATCCTGCAAGTGCCTTTAAGGGAGCACCCCACAAACCCGGAATAAGATAGAGAACAAAAGTGAAGGTAATAATAGCCAGAATTAACCTGGGCACAGAAACATGGTCTTGCTTGCTGTCATGGGGCAACCGGATTCTTCCTAACAGGTAGAATCCAATTAATGTAAATATGACGATCCAGATAGCAATATTCAGGTCACGATCCAGAATTCCCCAGTGATAGGCCTGGTCTGCAATGC
>CAYGOW010000418.1:0-3576 GCA_964351425.1 uncultured Roseivirgaceae bacterium | reverse complement strand
GGAAAGTGATCTCCTCGACGCGTGTGCCTTCCAGAACCTCCACCCCAAGATCCATTGCCTTTTCGATAAAGAATCCATCCAGCGCATAGCGGCTGATCCCGAAGCCGCCAAGGTCCAATGGCATCCGGACAGGCTTGCCTGTCGTATCGGTTAGTTCAAAGTTGGTGATATCGGCCGGATGAAACTTGGCAGGCCATAAATCGTTTTTCTTCAGAAAGGGGATGACCTCATTTGAGACGTATTCACCACAAACACGATGAAACGGGTATTCATTTTTTTCAATAAGCGTTACCTCCATCCCGCCTTTTTTCAGCATAATAGCTGAAATAAGGCCAGCCAATCCACCACCTATGATTGTAACCCGCTTCATTCTGGAAAGATAACTGCTATTCTCCTGGCATGTTTAACACTCGGGCATCTTTTTAAATCTCTTCCTTAAGAACGATTACCTTAGTGTAGAACTGGTTATCGCGAAGTATTTTAATCTTCAACTTCTTTTTGGGCTTGGAATTGAGTTGTCCTATCAGATAATCCATAGTGATGTTTTCAGTACTCCTGCCATTGATGCCGAGGATACGATCGCCTTCCCGAAAATCCGCTTCATCAGCCACACTATTTTCTCTGACCTCAACAATCTCAAAAATATTCAGGCTGCTGCCCAGTGCTTTGACCGTGAGGCCACTCAGGTTATAGGTGAATGGCTTTTTAAATGAGCGCCCGCGTTTAATATACATCTCCTCCAGCGGGAAATTGAATACGACACGGAATCGTGAAAGCAAATCCCCGCCAATGGAGCCGTTTCGATCGACGGTACTCATCATCAGGCTATCCATCCAGGGGTCATTTTCGGGGAAGGATGCAATGATATCCTCCCAACAGGCCTTTCCCATCTGGAAAGCCTGAAGACGAGCCATCTTTCCTTCCAGTCGCCCGGCCAGTCCCCTGCCTACAGCGGTATTGATATGATTTTCCGGGACAGAAATGTTCTCTGTAGAATCAGCATACATGATCAGGCCGTGACTTGCGCCGGTATCTACCAACAACTTCATATCGACAGATTTTCCATTGTAGTAAATGGCTGTTGCGTGCAGGTGGGGTTTTGTATCCTCTACAGTCATGGGTATCCTGATCCAGGATTTTCGGCGCTTGAATTTTTCGGGGGTGTAAAGGGTGAGGATCTTGCGGTCATAGTCAATCTTGACAATAAACCGGCTAAACAGCTCATAGCCCAGGACGCCACTTACTTCAGCTCCGAGATAGTTACGCAGTTCCAGGTAATCTTCTTCAAGCACAAGCATGGCATGGCCCCGGCCACTCACCCCGGGTAATTTGAGTGTCACCCCATTGGAAATATATGCCTTGATCGTTCTGCCTTCTCCGAGACCACCTAAGGTATATTCTTTATTGAATTTCAGGCCAATGAGCTTTGCAAAAGCCTTTTCGGTCAGGATAGACGTCCGTACTCCGGTATCCAGGACAAACCTGAGAGGTAGCCGGTCATTGATTACGACGGGAATGACGATAAGGTTGTTATAGATTTCGAAGGGGATATCAACTTTTTGCGCGCCGTCATTCAGCTGAAAACCAAGCGTTTGACATCGACCCGGTGTATGTATCAGGAGAATAAAAAGAAGTACGTAAAATACTTTTAATAGTCGGTGCATATACATTTCGCATCAATGCGACTTGAAAAATTAACCAATTTGCCTTGAATCGCGACAAAGTCTCTCTAGAAATTGTGAACGGGAAGCAGTGGCAAAAGATTCAGGTTCGGTCCAGGTGGTCCCAGATATCATTATCTGGTGATGAATAATTGAGAATAGCAGGCAGCACATCTTCCGGTTGGGCAACCACATGAAGGGCATTGTTGCCGCGTAAAAATCCATTCTCCGACATAGTATGAAAGGCAGAAAGCAATGGATCAAAATACCCCGCCACATTGAGCAGGACAACAGGTTTCTGTATTATTCCCAGTTGATTCCAAGTCAGTATTTCAGCCATTTCATCCAGGGTGCCCAGGCCTCCGGGAAGTACGGCAAATCCATCCGCCATTCTGGCCATCTCGGCTTTTCTTGCGTGCATACTTTCCGTTACAAGCAATTCCGTAAGCCCTTCATGTGCCACTTCTTTTGGTATCATGAAGTCGGGAATGATCCCGGTGACTGACCCTCCATTGTCTAAAACTGATTGAGCGACGGTTCCCATCAGACCAAGTTTTCCACCCCCGTAAATCAGGCGGCAATTATTTTTCGCCAGATGAATGCCAAGGGATGTTGCTGTTTGTTTAAATATGGATTTTGTTCCGGAAGAGGAACCACAAAAGACACATATATTCGTCATATATAGTAAGGTATTTTTTAAAGCTACGTATATTTAGATAAATATGTCTACACGCAGGAATCATTTGACAAATGCCCGATGGGAACCTATTGTAGGGTATTCACGTGCGGTCAGGGCAGGAAATCTGATTGAAGTGTCGGGTACGGTATCCCTGAAAGATGGCGTTCCCTACGGAGCCGGTGACGTTGGGTTACAAACCCATCGCATTCTTGAAATTATTGAGGAAAGTCTGAAAGCGCTTGATGCGAAACGTGAGGATGTGGTACGAACCAGAATGTACATCACTGACATATCCCGGTGGGAAGAAGCAGCGCGGGAACATGGCCTGTTTTTTGAGGGAATTCAACCGGCTACCTCAATGGTCGAAGTGACGGCATTAATCGATCCGGCGTTTTTAATAGAAATTGAAGCTACGGCTATTGTTTTGTAGACCCGTCAATATCATGTTTATTGTTACTTACCATTTTGTTAGGAAATAACTTTGGTGAGAGAATAGCCAGGACGAATAAAACTAGAACAACAATTAGTGCACCCATGAGTCAAAATATTTATTTTGTGCAAATATATAAAGGGATCTGCCATTATGAAATGCTAAGAAGTAAATTCATCTATATTCTTCTGGCAGGTTTGTTATGGTCTTCCTATGGTTTTGCCCAGAAAACCATGATTTATACCCGCGACAGCTCTGCTTATGCCATCGGGGATTTAGTGAATGGCCTGAAACAGGGTACGTGGCAGTTTTATAATAAGGCCGATGAAAAGATTGAAGAAGGCGTCTATAAAGATAATTTACGCGAGGGAGTTTGGGTGGCTTTTGCCGATGGGAAGAAGTCCCTGGAAATTTCTTTTGAAGCCAATAAACCTGTTTATTACAAGGAATACTATACCAATGGAAACCTGGCGTTGGAAGGCCCTATGGGAGATCAGGGAAAAGATGGGCAATGGATTCGGTACCAGCGGGTACTCGGGACGCCACATGAAGTAATTAATTATGAAAATGATTTGCGCCAGGGTCCGAATAAAGTATATGATGAATCCGGAGGGACTCTTGTAACGGCGGCTTATGACCGCGATTCTCTGAACGGACCCTACACAAAATACTACTCCTTCGGACAAATTCAGGAAAAAGGCGTTTACGATCATGACAGGAAAGTGGGTCTGTGGGTGGAATACGACGAATATGGAAACAAGATCATTGAGAAAAATTATAATAAAGCAGGGAGCCCGGATGGCGTC
>CAYGOW010000417.1:3101-3582 GCA_964351425.1 uncultured Roseivirgaceae bacterium | reverse complement strand
TCTCAAGTCCGCCAATAACGCGGTCAATCGCATCATGGAAATCCTGCATGTCCACGGCATTTTTATCTCGTCTAGCGGCAATCAATGCGGCTTCATTACATACGTTGGCGATTTCTGCCCCGGCAAAACCAGGAGTTTGCGCCGCTAATTTTTTCGGATCTACGTCCTTGGACAGCTTGAGTGGCTTAAGGTGTACTTTGAAAATAGCTTCCCGTCCGACAATATCCGGTTTATCGATACTGATCTGACGGTCAAACCGACCAGGTCGCATCAATGCTGAGTCTAATACATCTGGCCGGTTAGTTGCTGCCAATATAATTACACCGGAATCCGTAGAAAAACCGTCCATCTCCACCAATAGTGAATTCAGTGTATTTTCCCTTTCATCATTGGACCCAGGCATCTGGCCTCTGCCCCTCGAACGTCCGATGGCATCAATCTCATCAATAAATACGATACAAGGCGCTTTTTCCTTTGCTTG
>CAYGOW010000417.1:0-3091 GCA_964351425.1 uncultured Roseivirgaceae bacterium | reverse complement strand
CACGTACCCGTGCGGCACCAACTCCTACAAACATTTCAACGAAATCAGATCCTGATAATGTAAAAAACGGAACGCCCGCTTCTCCGGCTACCGCTTTTGCCAGGAGGGTTTTACCCGTTCCGGGTGATCCTACGAGCAATGCGCCCTTCGGAATTTTCCCGCCTAGTTTGGTAAATTTTGAAGGATTCTGGAGGAAATCAACGATCTCTTTAACTTCTTCCTTTGCTTCATCCAGTCCGGCTACGTTATCAAACGTAATCTTCACCTTATTCTCCGCATCGAACAGAGCCGCGCGTGACTTACCAATATTAAATATTTGTCCGCCAGGACCACCCCCTCCCGTCATTCGGCGCATGAGGAACCAGAAACCGAACAAAATGAACAGAAGGATTCCCCACTGCCAGAAAATGCTCATAAAATCCGATTTCTCTACGATCTTGTAGTCAATACGTTTGTCCGGAGGAAGTTCTGTTTTTAACTCCTCCCATTCACGGGTAAACGTTTCAACCGAGGCAATATTTACCTTAAAATGAGGTCCTGCTTCGCCTCCAAGGGGCGAATTTGATCTCAAGTCACTGTATTTGTCTTTATTCAGGGCTTCCTCAGTAAGGGTAGCCTCTACATAATTCTGGTTTCTAACCAGGCTCACTTCCTTTATGTCACCATCTTTCACCATATCTGCCAACTTGCTCATGTAAATGACTTCGTTGGAAGGATAATTCTGGAGGTAAGTAACCCCAAAAATGGTGGCGATGAGAATGACGATCACCCATACCTGGTAATTAGGTTTGGGCGGTTTAGTGGGCATCATTTTCTTCTTCTTATCAGGCATCTCGATATTTCTAAATTATATAACCTCTATTGTAACGAATTTTACTAACATATGTTCCGGTCAACCAATATCTTCCAACTGGGTGATTTCCGCATCTCCCCATAAATTTTCCAAGGCAAAGAATTTGCGCTTCTCAGGCTTGAATATATGGGCGACCACATCTACATAGTCGAGCAACATCCATTCTTTGTTTTGAGTGCCTTCCCGGTGCCAGGGGTTTTGAGAAAGGGTTTTGGAAACTTCTTTGTCAACAGAATCCGCAATTGCGTCAAGCTGGGTATCTGAATTTCCTGAACAGATGACAAAAAAGTCTGCGACAGTGTTTTTGACTGCCCTCAGGTCCATGACGGTAATATTTGACGCTTTTTTCTCTTGCATCCCCTTAACCACTACCTTACTCAACTTTTCAGAAGGGGCCAAATTGTTATTTACATCCATTCAGTATATTTGATTTCCTAAACAAAACTACAAAAACTTGTGTATAAAAATCTTGCCAATACGTTATTTATAGGCAAAAACCTGGTTTTCATGACATCTTGTCATTCAACCAATCAGGTGGCCCATGACATTATCGGCAAAGAGCGCGTTCCTGACGGTACATTGGTCATTACATCGAACCAAACTGCCGGCCGGGGTCAAATGGGTAATTCATGGGAGGCTGCCCCGGATCAGAATCTTACGTTCTCCCTTGTTTTCCATCCCCGGTTTCTTCGGGCCAGTGAACAATTTCTTTTAAATATGGCAGTATCGCTGGCCATAACCGACTGGCTTGGAACACACACCTCCGGAGGTAAAATCAAGTGGCCGAACGATATCTTTTGGAAGGACAAAAAAATGGGAGGCATTCTCATTCAAAATGTACTTCGGGGTGGACTACTGGAACATAGCATCGTTGGTATCGGCTTGAATATCAATCAACAGAAATTCTCAGTACCTGCCGCCACTTCCCTAACGGAAATCACCGGTGAAACGTTCGTACTGTCCGGATTGCTTGAAGAGCTGGCCATGCACCTCGAACAGCGCTACCTTCAATTGCGCGGGGGTGGAGCGGGCATCCATGATGAATATATGGCCAGGCTTTATCGGTTTGGCGAAGAACATTTATTTGAAGATAAGGCCTATTTTAAAGGCAGGATCGTCGATGTGGAGCCCTCGGGCGCCCTAATTCTTGAGACAGCCGCCGGGCGCCGATCCTTTCAGTTTAAGGAAGTGTCATTTGTAATCTGACCACTCATCAAATTTCGTCTCAGGATTTCTGGAGGTCTTTGTATACTTAAAACCATTATTAATTAGTAGCTAGTCAAATCATGAAAAGAGTTTATACATTTATTTGGGTCCTGATGTCAGTGTCATTAGGTATCCAGGCACAACAACTGGATATGGACCTGATGAAAGGCATTACTGTCCGCAGTATTGGTCCGGCCGGTATGAGCGGTCGTGTTACCGCCATTGACGTGGTCAACGACCAGCCTGAAATCATTTATGCCGGAACAGCTTCCGGGGGATTATGGAAATCCGAGAATGGAGGGGTACACTGGCTTCCTGTATTCGATAGTGTTAAGACGATGTCAATCGGAGCGGTTGCCATTGACCAGAGCAATCCGGACGTAGTCTGGGTAGGCACTGGCGAAGGGAACCCAAGAAATAGTTTGAATGGTGGCTATGGTGTTTACCGTTCGCTCAATGGCGGGCGGACCTGGGAATTAATGGGTCTGGAAAAAACACGGAATGTTCACCGGATCATCGTTCATCCCAAGGATCCGAATACCGTATATGTGGCTGCTATTGGGTCCCCGTGGGGTGATCATCCTGAACGTGGGGTTTTCAAAACCACCGATGGCGGGAAATCCTGGAAAAACGTGCTGTATGTAAATGAGAAAACGGGTACGGCAGATATGGTTATGGATCCGTCAAATCCGAATAAACTATTTGTGGCTATGTGGGAACACCGCAGAAAGCCCTGGACATTTACCTCAGGTGGCCCTGGGTCGGGATTGTATATGACCGAAGATGGGTTTGAATCATATAAAAAATTATCACCTGAGGCAGGATTACCGGAGGGTGACCTGGGGCGAATAGGCCTGGCGATAGCAAGAAGCAATCCGAAACGGGTCTATGCGCTGATAGAATCCAAAAAGAATGCGTTGTACCGTTCGGATGACGGCGGGTACAGCTGGAACATGATCAATGATAAAGCAGAAATCGGGAACCGTCCGTTTTACTATTCTGAAATTTATGTGGACCCTGAGAATGACAACA
>CAYGOW010000416.1:2264-3586 GCA_964351425.1 uncultured Roseivirgaceae bacterium | reverse complement strand
GGACAAGAAACAGGAGTTGTTTGAGAATCATGGTCGGTTAAAAGCAAAGTCAGATACAGGTTCGCCTGAGTCACAGATCGCGCTTTTTACCTACCGCATCAACCACCTCACAGAACACATGAAGAAGAATAAGGGTGATTATTCTACCCAGCAAGGTCTTCTCAAGCTGGTAGGTAAGCGTCGTAAGTTGCTTAACTACTTACAGAAAGTCGAAATTGATCGTTACAGAGCGATCATTGCGGAGCTGAAATTAAGAAAATAAAGAAACAGAAAAAGGGAATCCGCAGGGATTCCCTTTTCTGAATATACGCTGTTGGAGGCAAGGGGCCTCCCTATCTATTAAAATCAATTACTTTTTATGAACGTTGTAACAAAAACGATTAACCTACCCGATGGCAGGACCATCTCCATTGAAACCGGAAAACTCGCCAAGCAAGCGGATGGGTCTGTCGTAGTCAGGATGGGTGATACCATGCTACTGGCTACAGTGGTTTCCAGCAAGGAAGCCAGAGAAGGTGTTGACTTTCTTCCCATGTCAGTCGATTACCAGGAAAAATTTGCATCCACAGGAAAAGTGCCCGGTGGATTTTTGAAACGCGAGGGTCGTCTCTCGGATTACGAAATTTTGATCAGTCGTCTGGTTGACCGGGCCATCCGTCCGTTGTTTGCCGATGATTATCACGCGGAAGTTCAGATTGCTATCAGCCTGATCTCAGGGGATGACAATGCACTTCCTGATTCTTTGGCAGCCCTGGCGGCGTCAAGTGCCTTGATGGTATCGGATATTCCATGGAGTGGTCCGATTTCAGAAGTACGCGTGGCCCGCGTTGAAGGCAAATTGGTCATTAACCCGACCATGGCTCAGAAAGAAGCCGCCGATCTTGACCTGATTGTTGCCGGTACGGCTGAAAACATCACGATAGTGGAAGGCCAAATGTCTGAAGTTTCAGAAGACGACATGCTGGAAGCCATTAAGGAAGCACATTCAGCCATTAAGGTGCAGTGTGAAGTGCAAAAAGAGCTGGAAGCAGCTGTTGGAAAAACTGAAAAGAGAGAATATTCTCACGAGACACACGACGAAGCATTGCGTGACCGCATGAAAGCGGAGTTGTATGACAAGGTTTATGACGTTGTTAAGCAGCAAATCACCAATAAGCATGAGCGTAGTGATAAAATTAAGGCGATCAAAGAGGCTTTTGTAGAAAGTCTTGGCGAAGAGCACGAATACGACGAAGGGCTTATCAGTGCGTATTTCAAAGGAATTCAGAAAGAAGCATCGCGGAATCTGACACTGGATCAAGGCACGCCACTGGATGGCCGTA
>CAYGOW010000416.1:0-2254 GCA_964351425.1 uncultured Roseivirgaceae bacterium | reverse complement strand
GCATGGATCTGCTGTATTCACCAGGGGTGAAACACAAACCCTGGCTACGGTGACACTGGGAACTAAAATGGATGAGCAGCTGATTGACGGCGCCATGTATTCCGGGACCAACAAATTCATGTTGCACTATAATTTCCCTGCTTTTTCAGTAGGCGAAGTACGGCCCAACCGTGGACCGGGACGTCGTGAGGTTGGACATGGAAACCTGGCATGGAGAGCACTGAAAGGTCAGCTTCCTGCTGAGAATCCGTATACGATCCGAATTGTTTCGGATGTATTGGAGTCGAATGGTTCGTCTTCCATGGCAACTGTTTGTGGTGGTTCATTGGCATTGATGGATGCAGGTATCCAGATCGGGGCTCCTGTTTCGGGGATCGCGATGGGGATGATCTCAGATTCTGAAACCGGAAAATATGCAATCTTAAGTGATATCCTGGGAGATGAAGATCACCTGGGAGATATGGACTTCAAAGTAACAGGTACTGAGAAAGGCATCACAGCGGCTCAGATGGATATAAAAGTAGACGGACTTTCTTATGATGTGTTGAAGAAAGCATTGCTTCAGGCACGTGAGGGACGTTTACATATTCTCGGTGAAATGAATAAGACGCTGGCCGAGCCACGTGCTGATCTCAAGCCGAATGCACCTCGTTCGGAAATTGTTACCATCGACAAAGACATGATTGGTGCAGTGATCGGACCAGGCGGAAAAGTCGTTCAGGAAATTCAGAAAGAAACCGGTGCGACCGTCGTGATCGAAGAGGCCGATAACAAAGGTATTGTTAGTGTATTTGCGGTTGATAAAGACAGCATGCAAGATGCATTGCGTCGAATCAAAGCCATCGTAGCAGTTCCGGAAGTAGGAGAGGTATACGACGGAAAAGTGAAAACGATTATGCCATTTGGTGCCTTCATCGAATTCATGCCTGGCAAAGACGGATTGCTCCATATTAGTGAAATAAAATGGGAGCGCGTCGAAAGCATGGACGGTGTAATGGAAGTAGGAGAAGAAGTTAAGGTGAAATTGGTTGATGTCGATAAAAAAACTGGCAAATTCCGACTTTCACGAAAGGTTCTTCTGCCAAAACCAGAAAAGAACAAAGAAAACTCCTGATGATTTTTTGCTGATTTTTCTCTACAGTCTTTTGCAAATCAACTTCTTTTGGCGCATGTTTGTTAAGGGATAACGTCGCTTAATGCATGAGACAGCTAAAAATTAGCAAACAGATTACGAACAGGGAAAGTCAGTCCCTGGACAAATATTTACAGGAAATTGGAAAGGTTGATCTCCTTACTCCGGACGAAGAAGTTGAGTTAGCTCAGCGGATCCGGGAGGGAGATCAACTTGCTTTAGAGAAGCTTACGAAAGCGAACCTGCGTTTCGTGGTTTCTGTTGCCAAGCAATACCAGAACCAGGGCCTGTCATTGGGTGATCTGATCAATGAGGGAAACCTCGGATTGATTAAAGCGGCGCAACGCTTTGACGAGACCCGTGGTTTCAAATTCATTTCCTATGCTGTTTGGTGGATCCGTCAATCGATCCTTCAGGCACTTGCCGAACAATCCCGAATTGTGCGCTTGCCGTTGAACCGTGTTGGCTCACTTAATAAAATTTCAAAGACCTTTTCTGAACTGGAGCAAAAGTACGAGCGTGAGCCGTCCCCAGACGAACTCGCTGAAGTGCTTGAAGTAACTACCGCCGAAGTGGTGGATACAATGAAAATATCCGGCCGTCATGTCTCAATGGATGCACCGTTCGTTCAGGGAGAGGAAAACAGTCTCCTGGATGTACTGGAGAATGATCTGGAGGAAACACCGGATTCCGAATTAATGAATGACTCGCTTCGGCGTGAAGTTCAACGGGCCCTTTCAACACTCACCCAGCGCGAAGCGGACGTGATCACCCTCTATTTTGGACTGAACGGGGAACATTCAATGACCCTGGAAGAGATCGGGGAGAAATTCAACCTGACCCGTGAGCGCGTTCGGCAAATCAAAGAAAAAGCCATTCGCCGCCTTCGCCACACCTCGCGAAGCAAAGCCTTGAAACCTTATTTGGGGTAGGGCACTTTCCCGTTCACCGGATATGGTCGTGTCCCCTTGAGGGGACTACAGGGGTGTTATCATCTAAAGTCCAGCACTTGATCCTGTATCCTCACACTATATCCTGTATAAACACCCCCCTAACCCCCCTCCAGGGGGGACGTGTTATAAGCGTATCCGCCTAGGGAGGACTACAGGAGTGTTTCATTCT
>CAYGOW010000415.1:0-3595 GCA_964351425.1 uncultured Roseivirgaceae bacterium | reverse complement strand
TATCTAAAAAGAAAATAACCTCCTCTCCTATCAACAGAACAATAACGAAGTCACTACCTTGTTTAACAAGGTTCTATGTTTTATATTTATGCCTGAGAATGCAACCTTTGGTCAGGGACATGCATCTTTGGAATACAACAGGTCAGTAACATCAAGGTCAACCACAACTCAAAATAATAACATGCTTAGGAATTATCTTAAAATTACCTTTCGAAGCCTTTCGAAGAATAAACTCTTTGTTGCCATCAACGTACTCGGTCTTAGTGTAGCGATGGCGTGCTGTATCGTCGCCTATCTGAATTACAACTTTGGGGCGAATTTTGATTCGGATCAAACAAACGTAGACAATGTTTACCGCATCGATGTCAACCGCACGTTAACGGATCGCTCTCAGCTTTATGGATTTTCACCCATCCCGCTGGCTGAAGCTGCAAAGGCAAATATTGGATCACTTGAGGCCATAATGCGTTACATGCCCTCCGGAACAAACTACAGAGTGGCTGATGAATCTTTTTCGCAAAATATCGTCTATACCGATCCGAATTTCTTTTCATTTTTTGATGTGAACATCCTTGCCGGGGACCCTGCTAACCTCGCTGAGCCTAAGAATATTTTTATATCCAGCGAAATCGCTGAAAAATACTTTCCGGACGGACAAGCCCTCGGACAGCTGATGACCCGGTTGACGGAAAACGGCCCGGAGGATCATATTGTGGCAGGGATATTTGAGAAAAAGCCAATGAACTCCTCATTCGGCGGATTAGAAACTATAACACATATTGATAACTACCTAAAAAGTGAACCCGGTCTGGAAAATGACTGGACCGATTGGGTTACTACTTTTGTAAAAGTAAACCCAGCGGAAGTAACCCGGCTGGAAGAAGAATTAAACGCACGGTTCGTGGACATACAACGCGCATCACGTATTGACTTTCAAATTAACGAATATGTCCTGGAACCTTTCATTGGCATGGGAGTGCGGGCAGATGCCGGTGAGGTATGGGGACATTGGTTTTGGACAGCACCGCCAAGAGCATCGACAACCGTGCCGGGGATCATGGCTATCCTGATACTGCTTATCGCTTGTTTTAATTTCACTAATACTTCCATGGCCATTGCAGGAAAACGTCTGAAAGAAATCGGGCTACGGAAAGTAATGGGGGGAATGCGAAAACAATTGGTTACGCAGTTTATGTTGGAGAACCTGTTTCTCTGTTTTTTTGCCATGGTTTTTTCGCTGATAATCGCTTATTTCCTGGTACCTGCTTACAGCGCCATGTGGCCGTTCCTGGAAATTCATCTGAGTTTTACGGATAACATACAATTTTACATTTTCCTGATCATCATATTATTTGTTACAGGATTACTGGCTGGAACCTACCCTGCCTTTTATGTAAGCAAATTCGAACCGGCAGCCATTCTCCGTCGAAATCTGAAGTACGGTGGCTCAAGTCGTTTTACCAATTTTCTTTTAGGTGCCCAATTCACCATTTCTATGGTGGCAATTATCATGGGGATTGTTTTTTATCAAAATGCCAGGTATCAGGAAACGCTGGATTACGGATTTAATACTACCGGGGCCATTTCTCTATACTTTGATGACAAAGACGATTACTTTGTCTTTAAAAATGAAATTGAAAGCGATCCGCGCGTCTTGTCCCTTGCGGGATCGGAGCACCAGATGGATCGTTCGTACAGAAATGACCCTGTCATAAGCGGGACCAGTGAATATGATGTGGATATCCTTCATGTCGGTGAAGGCTTTTTTGAAACCATAGGCTTCAGATTGTTGGATGGCAGGAAATTCAGAACAAATTCGCAAACAGATATGCAAGAGTCGGTTATCGTCACCGAAGAAATGGTTCAACGTTTTGGATGGGAGGAGCCGCTGGGTCAAAAGATCGTGTGGATGGATACCGTTCAATTGTATGTTGTCGGAGTCATGAAAGACGTCTTTGTTGACGGACTCTGGAATCCGGTTAATCCGCTGATGATACGTTATGTTCCTGAATCTGATTATCATTTCATGACGGTTAAATATCCTATTGAAGAAACCGTGGCCATGAACGAGTACCTGAAGTCAGCATGGAGCAACACATTTCCCAATGAAGCCTACACCGGACTTTACCTGGATGAAGAAATGTCGAATGCCGCTGACATCAATCGGAATATCCTGATCATTTTTACCTCATTGGGCATTATCGCTACCTTTCTTTCTGCGATGGGTTTATTCAGCCTTGTCTCCCTGAATATTTTGAAACGGATGAAAGAAATCGGTGTCCGAAAAGTATTGGGCGCTTCGGCTCCGAGTATTGTCCATTTAATTAACCGGAAATACATCTACATTCTACTTATCGCCTGTACGCTCGCAAGCATATTCAGTTTTTACGCGGCCATTGGATTGATGGATTCAATCTGGAGTTATCACATAACACCGAATATTCTATCCTTTGGGGCAGGCATTCTCCTGATATTTGTCGTGGCTTTTTCTACGATTGGATTCAAAGTATTTCGTGCGGCCATGGCAAATCCAACGGATATTATCAGGATGGAATAAGCAAGTCCCTTGTTGCAAGCTGCCCCATAAAGTCAAGACACTTAATCAAATACCATTCTTTGCTCATTGTTCATGAGATTGAAGCTTGGCAAAAATTCAGTATGAATTGCTGACAATTCCCTATATTGTCAGCCTACTAATTCCCTCCCCTATGCTCAAACAATTAACTGCCGTTATTCTTGTCCTCACCTTTTATTCGTTACCTGCTCAAAACCTGCATGAGCCGACTTTTGAAGATATTTTGTCCCTTGCCTATACCAGCAATCCGCAATTATCCCCGGATGGCACCGATGTGATATTCCATTTAAACCAGGCTGACTGGAAAAATAACAGGTATGATACCGAATTATGGCTTTCCAGGGATGGAGGTACTCCCTGGCCTTTTACCCATAATGCTGAGAATAGCAGTATGAATCCCAAATGGTCACCAAATGGCCAGTGGATCGCCTACATTTCCGATAAAGGAGATAAAAATCAAATACAACTTATCCGCGCTGCAGGCGGAGAATCTTTTCAGCTCACACATGCCAAAAATGGCGTAGGGGATTTTGCCTGGTCACCCGATGGAACGCAGATTGCCTACACGCAAACAGCCGATGAAAGCAAACAAAAAGATGCCCGCAAAGAGCGATTTGGCGCATTTGAAGTGGAGGACCAGGAATATGGCAAATCGCAGCTATGGATAACCGATGTCTCAATCGACAAACTTGTTCAATATCCCCTCCCGGACTCGTCAGGCAATGTCCCGCCAAATACCGATGATGATACACTTATTCCAACCAATGCGTTAAGTGTCAGCAATTTCCTTTGGTCACCGGATGGTAAAAATATCGCCCTGCAGCTAACGCCCGATCAAAATATCCTGAGCCGTATGCAGGGAGACCTGTACGTATACCACCTTGCTGATTCTTCGTTGGAGGTACTGGTGGCAAACCCTGGAGTGGACAATCTTGATGCCTGGTCACCGGATGGAAAATCCATCCTCTATGAATCAAGTCTTAATGATACTACGTCATTTTTTTACCAGAACGGACATTT
>CAYGOW010000414.1:0-3614 GCA_964351425.1 uncultured Roseivirgaceae bacterium | reverse complement strand
GTACAATTCCTGACACTTCATCCTGATAATTAACAGGAATGCCTCCAATTTCAACAATTCGGTCACCTTCCTTCAACCCTACCCGGTCTGCAATACTTCCTTCGCGCACATTGCCGACAATAGCCTGGTACCTTGGGAAAATGAAATTCATCATGGCCTGCTCATCATTCATCTTTTCAATGAAATCATTTGGTATAGGTATGTCTACCCGCTCGCCATTTCGTTCAACCGTGTAGTAAGCATCTGTTCCCAGAAAGACCTCTGACTTCATGATTTGTTGAAAATCGTCAAATTCCTCCCCATTGATGCCCACAATCTTATCACCGGTTTCAAGACCAATCTCTTCTCCCAGGTCGAGCGCAATAATTCCTCCGTTTTCATTTACCGCATCTTTGGATATGTAGGTTTCTCCATAAATCCAGGTCAGAAAAATAAAAATGATCACACCGGTCACCACATTGACGATAATTCCACCCAACATAACAATCAGGCGTTGCCAGGCCGGTTTGGCCCTGAATTCATACGGTTGCGGGGGTGCTTTCATCGCTTCTGTGTCCAGCGATTCATCAATCATTCCGGATATTTTTACAAATCCCCCCAGCGGAATCGCACTCAGCGCGTATTCTGTTTCACCATACGTAAAACTAAAGAGCTTGGGAGGGAACCCGATGGAAAACTGTTCCACACGCATATCAAAAAATTTGGCGGCCAGAAGGTGCCCCATTTCATGCAATCCTACCAGTATCGAGAGGCTCAGTAATATCTGAGCGGTCATTATTAATCCTTCCATGTATATCTACTATATAAACTCCAATGCCTTCATGCGTGTGACGTGATCCGTCTCCACATAGTCTTCATAGGAGGGTGTTTTTATGTAATCAATTTTTTCAAGACATCGTTCCACAATGGACGACATATGAAGAAAGCGTATCTTATCTTTTAGAAACGCATCTACTGCAATTTCGTTCGCTGCATTCAGGACACACGGCATGTTTCCACCTCGGGCCATCGCCTCAAATGCCAGTGCAAGGTTACGAAATGTTTTTGTATCCGGCTGCTCAAATGTTAGTGAAGGGTAATCCATGAAGTTAAACCGTGGAAAATCGGACTTTAAACGGTGTGGGTATCCCATCGCATATTGTATGGGTAATTTCATATCAGGTAATCCCATTTGTGCCTTCATCGACCCATCCTCAAATTGCACAATAGAATGAATGATAGACTGTGGGTGTACAATCACCTCCACTTGTTCGGCAGCCAGCCCAAACAACCACTTTGCCTCGATCACTTCCAATCCCTTATTCATGAGACTGGCCGAATCGATTGTTATCTTCGCCCCCATATCCCAATTGGGGTGTTTTAGTGCCTGTGCTTTTGTTACCTCGGCCAACTCATCGGCTTTTTTACCCCTGAAGGGTCCGCCGGAAGCGGTCAGGATAATTTTTTCAATCGGATTATGAAATTCTCCGGCAAGACATTGAAAAATAGCTGAGTGCTCTGAATCAACCGGATAAATGTCTACGCCTTTTTCCCGTGCAAGTTGGGTAATCAATTCTCCGGCAACCACCAGTGTTTCCTTATTTGCCAGTGCGATGGTCTTTCCATGTTCAATCGCCCGGATGGTGGGTTTTAACCCTGCGTATCCCACGAGTGCCGTCAGGACAAGGTCAATGCTATCCATTTCCACCACGGAAGCCAGGGCATTTTCCCCGCAATAAACTTTGATATCTGCTGCATCCAGAACTTCTGACACTTTAGCATAATGCGTCTCATTCCCAATCACAACAGTATTTGGCCGGTAAGTAAGGGCTTGCTGAATAAGCAGGTCACAATTATTTTGCGCCGTGAGTACCTCCACCTCAAACTGGTCAGGATGGGCATCTATTACCTCCAGGGCCTGTGTCCCGATGGAACCAGTGGACCCAAGGATGGCAATACGTTTTTTTGGTGTCTCGTCAGTAGTCATAAAAATATTACCCTTCCCGAATGTAGAATTTCAGTTCATCCGCAATGTTCCGGTCATTGGAAAGTCGCGGTACTTTGTTTTGCCCTCCAAGTTTCCCCTGAGATTTCATGTATTCTATAAAGGCATCCTGTTGCAATGGCCTGATATTTAATGTCTTGAGAATATTCCCTTTGATCAGATCGTCATAGTAGGAATTAAGTTGACAAAGCGCCAAATCTAACCTTTTTTCAAACGCATTCAAATCGGAGGGTTTACGTGTAAATGCCACAAACCACTCATGATACGGAAGACCCCCTTCCGGCGGTGTTACCTGGGGTGCCACCGTAAATTCTGTTAATTCGGCTTCCGGAAATTCCGCCATGGTAATTTTCATGGCATTCTCCACTTCCTCCCCGATGACATGCTCGCCAAATGCCGAAATAAAGTGTTTAATCCGACCACTCACAATGACGCGATAGGGATCCGTCGAAACGAACTTTATGGTATCTCCAAGCGAATAGCCCCACAATCCGGCATTACTATTTATAATTACGGCATAATTGACGCCAGTCTCAACTTCCCCAATCGTAAGCCGGGTAGGTTTTTCATTAAAATATTCATCGGCAGGAATAAACTCGAAAAATATCCCACTATCCAGCAACAACAGGAGCCCTTCTTCTTCCTGGCTATCCTGGTAGGCAATAAAGCCCTCAGAGGCAGGATAGGTTTCAATACTATCAATCTTCTTACCAATACTTTCAAACAGCTTGGCCCGGTAGGGTTTGAAATTCACCCCGCCATATACAAAAAGCGAAAAGTCGGGAAATACATCCTTAATTTTTTTCCCGGTCCTTGCCTGGATCTTATCAAAATACATTTGTACCCAGGGTGGAATACCGGAGATCAGGGTCATTCGTTCATCAATGGTCTCATCAATGATTTTATCCAGTTTGGTTTCCCATTCCTCAATGCAATTGGTGGCATAACTGGGCAGTTGGTTGGTGCGCAGATAACCGGGGACGTGGTGATTAACGATCCCGGAGAGCCGGCCGGTATTGACTCCCCCTTTTACTGTCATTTCAGGACTGCCGGAAAGGAATATCAGTTTCCCATCCAGAAATTTTGCATTCCCGGTTTCATGCACATAACTCAGCAGGGCATTGCGGGCCGAATTAATATGATTGGGAATGGAGTCCTTGGTAATGGGTATATATTTAACCCCAGACGTGGTCCCTGAGGTCTTGGCAAAGTAGGCCGGCTTGCCTGGCCAGAGAATATCTTCCTGGCCTTGCAGGATCATTTCCACATAGGGCTTTAGCCCTTCATAATCACGGATAGGCACTGCCTCTCTGAATTCTGCATGATCCTGTATGTCGGCAAACTTGTGATCCTTGCCAAATTCTGTCAGAGTCGCCTTCCGCACAATCTCACGAAGCACACGCTGCTGTGATAACACAGGCCTTGAGGCCCATTTGCGTGTTTCTTTTGCAATGTAGGCGGCAAAAGGCTTACTAAGAACTGATCGAATACCCATTCGTTTCGTTATCCATCTGTCAAGAGAACAATTTTAGGAAGAATTCATCACTCCTTAGCACAACTTGATCAATTTTGTATCGTTTAAACGACCAGGTACATTTGTATAAATCAAATTAATTAGCGAATGCGACAC
>CAYGOW010000413.1:0-3622 GCA_964351425.1 uncultured Roseivirgaceae bacterium | reverse complement strand
TTTTCGCCAGTCGCTTTAAGCTACAGCCTAGCCACAGCGCAAGGTTGATGTTCAAATCTTTTGCTTCTTTTGCGAACATGCAGCAAACGTCTTGGCTGACGTTATTTTTCAAGTGCAAGTTAATAAAGCCTTTTATGCGTTGCGAATTTGGGCAGCAGTCGCTTAGCGACTTGTAGATGTACGCGCCTTTATTTTCTATGCGATCTTGGTTTATTACGCTTTGGTATAGGCTTTTGATATTTTCTAGCGTATGCTTTTCCAAAAACTCACGTACTCGTGGAGCATATATTCCCAGATCACGTAGTTCTTTATCTATTTTCTTGGTTTGTGCTATTCTTTCTGAGCATAGAATATCTTTTGGGGGAACACTGTCGTTTTTAAAATGAGTATTATTAAAAGCATTATTAAATCCTCTATTTAAAAATGACAGTGTTAGCTGATTGGCTTGCAGCTGGCCTTTTTTGGATACGGAATATACGAATTTGCGACCTTGCTTTTCTTCTATGACCAGGCATTCTTTTTTAAGCTTTTTGATATTTCTCATTACAGCTTTTTCTTGTATCTGCATTTTGCTTTGTAGCTGTTTTCTGTCTATTCTAGCGTTTTCGGAGATTAGGGCTAGCATTTGTTGGTAATTGTAGGTGTTGTAGCTCATACCTGATTTGCGATTGTTTGATAGGTTTAGTAGCAGCTTTGTGATTCTGTCAAACTTTGTGATATGATCTTTGGATGGATCTATGCCGATGTTGGTGATCTCTTTGTGTAGTTTTATAAAGAATTCATCCCCATAGGCCAGCCACAATTGTTGGTACAGACCAAGCCGCAAAAAAGGACCTATGGCGGGATCATTATAATTTTTATCTTCCAGCGGCTGATCAAGATACGCCATTATTCCATCCCAGCGATTCTCACGCTTTAAACGGGATGTCTGACCCAGCATGCGCTCTACGGCAAGAGAATAAATATTTACCGTAACCTCCACGGTTTCATTCCAGGTAATAGCACTTAACTGGTGCTGATGACCGATTTCATGCCACGGGCCCCAACCATCAAATTCCAGTTTACTCCTGTCCGCAATGAAATCCACCGCGTCCCGGGCGTTATAGAAAGTCCTGAAGTTTGTTGCTGCCATCCAGTACCGGCTGTCCCTGGTCTCGGTCAGAAAATACCGGTTCGCACTTGGCGCATGCAATTCGTCCGAATTATCCAGCCCGCTGATGTATTCTTCCTCATTAACCACCGCGTCCAGCGTTTCCAGCAGCCTTTCCCAGTCCTGGTTCAGGTACCTCAATGCAACATTCTTGCTAATAACTATAATGGATCGATTGCCCATGAGTTGCACGTCCACATAGGCATCATATGTTTTGAGTTGTTCGGAGAATGACTCACTGGTTGATTCTCCCAGCACAAAAAATGGTACGCGCCAACCTCCTTCGACCGTTACCGTCGCCTTTACCCCTGGGGTTGCCCCGGTAAAGCGGATGTACAATAACTGACTCTCTGCGGTCTGATTGGTAATCGTGCGCGGACTTGTGGTGGTCAACGGAAACTCCTGAGGGGTGTAGGTCCATTCGTTGCGCGAATAGGTACCCATAAGAAGTGACGGAGCCGGAATTCCTGACGGAGTCTCCACGGTTATGGTTATTTCTTCCTTGGGATTTACCATTAAACCCAACGGTTCAAAATCGGCAGCTCCGAGATTTTTATGCAGGCGTTCCCTTTCTTCCGACGACGAGGGCTGCTGGATAATCTCAAAAGTAGAAGACCCATTAATATCCACGGCCACTTCCGGAGGATCAACAGGCTGCGGATTGTCCTTTTCGCAGGAAAAGAACAACAAGAGGAATAACAACAGGCTAACGTTTTTACGCATAGCTTCAAAGATACGATTCATTCGGTATTTGACCACTTCCCATGGGTAGATATGGCCATTTGTCTTCGTCATTCGATCATAATGTCTATATTTAAACTCCATTTCTGTGGTATGAAACGACTATTCCATTTATTCTTTATACTTCTACTGCTGAGCGCATTCGGATCGTGCCAGCCAAAAGAAGCTCCATCCAAAAATATCCTCCGGGCTGGGGCCTCCTCCGCACCGGTAAGTCCGCCTGTCGGAACATATATCGCCGGAGACAAGCAAAACCGGACGTTTACCGGGGTGCATGATGACTTGTACGCCAAAGCGGTGGTCATCGATGATGGCAAGAATGCACTTGCTATTCTTACGATTGATTGTATCGGCCTGATGCATACTGACCTGCAGCGTATAAGGAAAAAAGTAGCAGAACTGTCTGATTTTCCTGTATCGAACATTGTAGTCTCGTCCACGCATACCCACAGTGGACCAGACGTAGTGGGCATCTGGGGACCGGATTTACAACATACGGGTGTTGATTCTTCTTATATGGATTTTCTGACAACTACCGCAGCAAAACAAATCATTGCTGCAGATCAGAACAAGGTGCAGGTACAATTACGTACAGGCGAATCCGTGTATGGTCAAGGTTGGGTGGAGAATATTTGTAATGAGGAAATTGACCGGTCAGTCAACGTGATTCAATTCACGGATACCCAAGGTAATCCGGTGGCAAGTCTGACAAATTTCGCCTGTCATCCGACCTTCATGGATGCAACATATACTGAGGTATCAGCAGATTATGTGGCAGGATTTTACCAGACACTTGATTCAGCCTGGGGCGGGGAAAACTTGTTTCTGCAAGGAGCCATCGGTGGCTGGGTGCAGCCTACTCCCGAACGAGGGAATATTCGTCTGGCCCTCGAAAAAGGGAAAGGCCTGGCAGGTGTGGCTATTCAAGCCCTGGAGAATGCAGAAACCGAACTTGAGAATTCGGTGGATTTCCGAAGCCAATCGTTGGCCCTTCCTGTTATGAATGAAGGCTGGAAACAGCTCTCTGCTATTGGTACCATTCCACGCAGTATCCAGGATTCCGTCCATACTGAAGTAGCCTGGTTCAGGATCGGGCCGGCCGAATTTGCAACGCATCCGGGGGAGACAGCTCCCTGGTTTGGGCTGGAAACTAAGAAACTTATGCGTGGTTCTCCTAAGTTTGTTCTCGCACTCAGTCAGGATGCCTTGGGATATATACTTAAGCCCACCTTTTTCGAGTATGATACTATTCCCCATGCCCCTTACCTAACCAGTATGTCAGTGGGTCCTGAAACCGGCCCCATGATCATGCTAAACCTCGAACCCCTGATCAGGGGAAAAAGTATTCCGGATTCCGTTCCTTCAAGTGAATAATTTTGCTGCAGACATGTGAACTCCTTGTATTTCCTATTGATCTGCTACAGGAAAGCCAGAAATTCAATCAGGTTAAATCTGCACAGATAATCTAAATGATGCGTTAGTACGAATGTCCTTCGAATTAAATGAAAGACCTGCGATACTTGTGCTACATCAATTCAATCAGAAGATATGACAAGTACAAAAGAAACTATATTGCCAGTCGGGATGAGACGGATCATGTATGCCTTATGCGTTGCCTGTGCTATCTACTTTTCTTTCACCCAGGATTTGTCAACCGGTGGAATCTATCTTGGCATCGCCTTACTGTTTGACCCGTTTGATCCGAAGCAACCCTTTCCGGAGCGACCTCTT
>CAYGOW010000412.1:2716-3625 GCA_964351425.1 uncultured Roseivirgaceae bacterium | reverse complement strand
AGCCATCCTGAAGAACGCAGGATCCTCCGAATTCTTCATTAATAAGGCGATCGGCTGGTCACTCCGGGAATATTCCAAGACAGACCCTTCCTGGGTGCGGGAATTTCTGAATGTACATACGCTGCCCGGACTCAGCCGCAGAGAGGCGTCTAAATACCTTTGAGCTATTTTATCCCTTCCAGGGCAGCTGCGCCATATTGGGCAATAGCTTGTTGGGTGCTTGAGATGGCATCTTTTACTTCGGCAGCGGTTGACAAATCAGTGACGGTAGCTGCTACATCCCGGTAATAGCTGGTCCAGGTACTGATGATTTCCATCTGTTCATCGCGGCTTTCTCCGGCTTTTATGGCCTCAGCACTCAGAGCTTGTTCCGCCTGGATCCGTTTCATGGCTGCCTGGTCCATTTCCTTTAATAGTTGCAAGGCCAGTGAGCTTTCTCCGCTGGCCAGGGTCATCACGGAAGTGAGGGTGCCGGCTACCACATTCCGCAAGGTTTCCCTGGATACTTTATCAATCCGGTCCTGGTCGGTGTGGTAGAACTGATCCGTAAAATGCCAGAATAATACAGCGGGAATATTGCCTCGCAAGAAAGGAACGTGGTCACTGCCTCCTTCATAGGGATTTTGGTTTACTTCCCATCCGGATCTCTGACCCTGGTCCGACATGCGATTTATGACGAAGTCGTTGAGATAGTGGGGCTGAAGTTGATCGGTGGAGATGGGTGATCCTCCCCATTCGGTATGTTTATCTGCTCCGCGCGTCCAGACAGCACTAGGGTCCGGCATTTTTTCAATAAGGAATGATCCTCCGGTAACGGACGTATTCTCCCCCACCATGTCCAGACTAAACCCCCATTTGATGTTTTGTCCATGTTCCTCAACATATCGTCTGGTGGAAGTAATCTCATCG
>CAYGOW010000412.1:1274-2706 GCA_964351425.1 uncultured Roseivirgaceae bacterium | reverse complement strand
AAAAGTAATGGTTCGCTTGGGGCTGTAGGTACCCGTATTGTGCATATTTGCCAGGATACCCGCCATTTCAAGGGCAGCGCCGGTGCCGCTGGCATTGTCATTGGCGCCGGGTTCCTGTACGTGGGCGCTGATAACGACTTCTTCATTGGGAAAGGTTGTGCCCCGGACCTGGGCCACCAGGGTAAGTTCAGGTGCTTCAATAAATTTTGTATCAATCGTTACCTCCACCTGTTTCGGACCATTCTCCAGGTAGTGATCAAGCTGCTGCATGGCGTCATAGGAAAGCGAAACCGACCAGCCGCTGAGGGTGTCACTATATGGGATGCCTCTGAATTGAATGGACTGCCGGTTAATTTGCGGTTTGAGATAGTCCGGCATTTCGTAGGTGATGATTCCGGCAGCACCGAAGTCGCCGACCGCTGCGCGGTAAAGAATATACGGGGACATTTTTCCGTAGACAATCTTGCCCCGTATCTCTTTTTGGGATAGTTCAGAGAGCGTTTCAATTTTCACCACGTCAGCCGTCATTCCTTCCGGGGCGGTGGCATGTGAATTAACCGCAATCATGTTGCGATTGGTGCTGTACTCCAACAAATTGGTAGGAGAATTCCCAATACGAAGGGAGGCATTCACCGGATGCCATGCCGGTCTGGACAGCGGCCTTTCTTCGATTCGGTAGGTCAGCTGGCTTTCCCCTTTCCCTTCAGGTTGAAATCCTGCTTGCTCGAGTCGTGCAGCCAGGTGATAAATACTTGAGTCAAAGCCCGGGTTTCCGGCGAGCCGCCAGAATTGTTCGATATATGCGGTCACATCATAAGCCACCTCGCCGGTAGCAGCCGAATTAGTCAACCGGGCATAATCTGTTTCCTGGGCATGTAGATTTGTAACGATCAGGACCAGGAGAATGAGTAGCAGGCAGCGCATGATCAGTTGCGGATTCTGCCTCTGAATACATCAACATCCGGCCGGATCGGATTACCTGCCATACGTCGCAGGAGCACTATCTGACCGGTATGATAGAGGGCATCGGAGATGGGTCCGTTGATCAAGTTCCAATACGGCAGGCTTCCTTGTTTAAAGAGTATATCCAGTGAATCCAGGTCCGGTGATTCTTCGGTAAGACGTGTACGAATGGCCATCAGCCGATTCATACTTTCATTTCTCAATTCGTCAAATGTCATATTCTCCGTTGAAACAATCTCGTTGATAGTCCCAAAATGCGTATTGTGAATCATGATGATCAGGGAGTATATATGCTCGAGTGTTTCATGAATAGATCGTGTGTCCTCACCCGCGTCAAAGACAATTTCATCAGGTTGAAGTCCTTCCGTGGCCCAATACAGTCGGAAGCCGAGGCCATCAATCATTCGTGCGGAAACCGTGGTGGCGCTGTATTCATCCGGATAGTCCGGAATTGTTTCGAAAGACATAG
>CAYGOW010000412.1:0-1264 GCA_964351425.1 uncultured Roseivirgaceae bacterium | reverse complement strand
TAGTCATTTGGGCATTTAAAGCGAATGAAATAAAACAGGCGGGTAAAAGGAATAGGAGGCGTTGTATCATGTTGGTCTGGTAATGAATTTATCCCTAATTTAACCAGTATAAATCAATTCATTATGAGAAAATTACCGGTAATTATTTTCCTGTTGATAATTAGTTGGGGAGGGTTCGCTCAAAAGGCAGAGCGCATCCAACCAGGCAAGCTATACTCAGAGGGGAGCACGATTGAATCCCCTAAATACGGATTCAAGGGAACCATTCCCTCTGGCTGGGCAGGTATGCTGCCTCAGGGCGCGGAAATATTCATGTTGAATAGGACCGACGGAACCAGCGGAGAAGTGTTATTATTTGCACGGCCGGAAGGCAATCTTGATCAATTAACGGAGAATTGGCGAAAAGGAGGCGCACTGTCGGATGCTATCTACCTACGAGCTACCGACGACATCAGTCGCGAAGGGGATATGGCCTATGCGGAAGTGGTAGGTGAGGGTGACCGTATAAATAGGTCATATAAAGGGTTTATCATGGGTCGGTGCAGTGAATATGGTCCGTGCGTTACGATGTTAATGATTACACCGGGTCAGTTCTTTGAAAATGTACGGAGTGAGATGTTGACATTCATGAAATCCAGCGAATTCATCGCACCATATAACCGGAATCCTTACGATGACTTTGACTGGTCGGTTTTTCTGGCAAACAAAGTATTGGTCACTTATGGAATGGATCAGGGTGCCAAGCGGCAAAATATGGTGCATTTATGTGCAGATGGGACTTTTCAATCCACGGTCAAGCAGAGCGGTTGGTTAAAGCAGCAAAATAAAGCATACATGGGTAAAAACAGAGGTGCCTGGACTGTCAGCGGGACGGGCTCCGAGACCGTTTTAAAGCTTGAGTTTGACAAAGCCAAAGCACCACCAATCGAAGTGGTTCTGTCTATCCGGGATGAAAAAATCTATTCTGCCGGCGAGCGATACTATGCCGGGTATTCAGATCAATGTGATTAAGCGTGTATTTCCCCCAAAATGGGGGACGGAAAAGCTGACATAAAGCGCCATATTGTAGGTTGATGTTTGCTGCCACCTACATATGGGTCTATGAAGTTTTTGCTTTTTCAGTTCTCCTCGGACTGTTCCTGGTAGGATTTCGTTTTTGGAGTAAGCGTAACAATACCGATTCAATGGATCAATAATCCGGATGGAATTTCCGGAGTAAATTATTATAAAACCCCGGAGAAAGAGGCTTATGTATTTATACCAT
>CAYGOW010000411.1:0-3652 GCA_964351425.1 uncultured Roseivirgaceae bacterium | reverse complement strand
GATCATTCTCAACGATAATTGCATGTCCATCGACCCCAATGTAGGGGCTCTGAAGGATTACCTGACCGATATTACCACCTCGCACACGTATAATAAAATGCGTGACGAGATGTGGAAAGTGCTGGGAAAGGTCAGCAAATTTGGGCCGAATGCCCGGGAGATTGCCTCCAAGATGGAAGCCAGCCTGAAGTCGCTGCTGCTGAGTCAAAGCAACCTTTTTGAATCGCTTAACCTGCGCTATTTTGGTCCGGTAGATGGTCATGATGTAGACCACCTGGTCCATGTATTAAAAGACCTCAAAGATATTAAGGGGCCTAAAATCCTTCATTGCGTTACAACGAAGGGGAAAGGCTATGGCCCTGCTGAAAATGGAGATAAAACTACCTGGCATGCGCCTGGTAAGTTTGATAAATTGACCGGAGAAATCCGTCAAAAGGTTCATGAAAACCCTCAGCCACCGAAATATCAGAAGGTATTCGGCCATACCATTGTCGAACTGGCAGAGAAAAATGACAAAATCATGGGAATTACACCGGCCATGCCGAGTGGATCGTCCATGAATATCATGATGGAGGCCATGCCTGACCGCGCCTTTGACGTGGGGATTGCCGAGCAACATGCTGTGACTTTTTCCGCCGGGTTAGCCACCCAGGGATTAATTCCATTCTGTAATATTTACAGCACATTTATGCAACGCGCATATGATCAGGTTATTCATGACGTCTGTATTCAGGATTTACCTGTAAACTTCTGCCTGGACCGGGCTGGTTTTGCAGGGGCCGACGGACCCACCCATCATGGCGCTTACGATTTGGCTTATATGCGTTGTATTCCTAATATGATTGTTTCTTCCCCGATGGATGAATCAGAGTTGAGAAACCTGATGTATACTGCCCAATTACCCAGAAAAGGAAAGGCCTTCACTATACGTTACCCTCGTGGACAAGGTGTAATGCCTGATTGGAAGACTCCAATGGAGGCTATAGAGATTGGAAAGGGAAGAATAATTCGTGAAGGCAAAGACGTTGCCATATTAACCCTGGGCCATATAGGTAATTATGTTGTTGATATCATGGACAACTTGCTGGCGAAGGGTGTTGATGCGGGTCATTATGACATGAGATTTGTGAAGCCGCTGGATGAAGACATGCTGCACACGATCTTTTCTACCTATGATAAAATAATAACCGTTGAGGATGGATGTCTCCAGGGAGGATTTGGAAGCGCTGTACTTGAATTTATGGTGGATAATGGCTACACAGCGCAAGTGAAACGTCTTGGTATCCCGGATGATATTATAGAACATGGAGAACAAATTGAGCTCCAGGCTGAATGTGGCTTTGATCCGGAAGGAATTCGGGATGCAGTTCTTCAAATGGTAGGAGTTTCGATTTCTGCTGGAGAGTAAATGTCCGGCGTAGCCTATACCATCCATGGTGAAGGCCCTCCTGTTATCCTGTTGCATGGATTCTGTGAATCTGCAGGAATCTGGGAAGACCTTCTTCCATATCTTCCATCTACGTTTTCCTACATCATTCCCGACATACCAGGCTTTGGATCCTCTCCATTGCCAGAAAACAAATTCTCATTATCTGATATAGCTGATACATTGCTCAATTGGTTAACGGAAATCGGAATAACGGATTTTGTCCTTGTTGGTCACTCCATGGGAGGATATATTTCACTGGCCATGCTTCGTCAGGATCCCGGAAGATGCCGGGGTATTTGTTTGTTTCATAGCACGGCCCAGGCCGACACTGATGAAAAAAAGGAAAACAGGACAAAAACAGCTCAATTTATCAGGAAGAATGGCAAAGAAGCGTTCTTGAAAACATTTATTCCAGGGCTGTATAATCAATCAGGTCCGTGGGTGGAAAAGGTCGAGCGCATGGTGAAAAAAACCACCACGGAATCAATTCTTTCCTATACCCTTGCCATGAGGGACCGTCCGGATCAGGTGGATATAATTTCGCAATTTGAAGGGAAAAGCCTGTTCATAGCGGGGGAAAAGGATTCGTTTATATCAGCGGATGCACTGAGGCATCAGGCCGGGTTATCAAAAAACGCATCATTTATTTTGCTTGAAAACATTGGACATCTTGGCATGATGGAAGACCCGAAACAGTCCGGCGCCGTCTTGTCTGATTTCATCAGGTTGACTAATTCCTAGTCCCTGATCAATTCATTTCGAAGCAGAGCGATATAGTTACTAAGGGCTTGTTCCCATTCCTGCGATGCGTCCCATTTTTTTCCAAGAAAGATATTACCACTATATACCTGCTTGATATAAAACTTATATACAGAAGTGTTCTTATTTAAAGACTGAGCAATGGGTTTACCGTCCCGGATGGACTCGGATATGTAGGAGGTTTCTTTATCATTGACTTCGTAACCAAGGAGACGCTTGGTGTTCTCAGCCCGGGTATGGACGTAGTATAGCACAAAATCAAATCCCTCAGAACGTAATTCTTTCTCCGGTATGGAGGGGTCAATGATCTCATATTCATAGGGATAGGCAGACATGACTTCACGAATCCTGGCCGTATCAGCAAATGGATATACCGCCAGTTTATCGGAGGCAAAATTAAGGTCATAGAATTCGGCGCGCCGAGCAGGGAAAATATCCACCATTTCACCGTATTCGGGCACACTCAGAATTAGCAGGTTACGTAACTTTTGCCCCGAGCTGGATACAGCCCGGTACATATTATTAAGTGCCTGTCGAAGTTCAGGCGAGGTTGTTTCCCAACCAGATTGGCCATCCTTAATAAATTCTTTATCGTCGAATGTTGTCAGTAGTATCGTATAGCCCTCCTTGGTATGCCGGAGAATGACTAAATGACTAATACCCCGATCATCGAATTCGGACATAAAAGCGCGGAAAGGCTCTACCCCACTGAGAACATCCTCAAAAAAATAGGTTGCTACGGCATCTATCCCTGATTCGGCCAGCAAAGGCTGAGCTTCTACTGCCATATCTTCCCATGCATCACAGGCTACACCAGGATCGCAGGAAATGAGCAGCAAGGATTTGCTGCTTCGAATATCCTCCGGGATTGTCCCATCCGGGGAGACCCTTGAAATCATATTCATAGCTGATTCATCCTGGGCGCTTGTATTCAGCGCACTTAGTAAAATCAGCAAAAGGATAAATATTCGCATCATAGGTAGTAACGCAAATTTCGCAAAATATTGAATGATGACGTTATTTTCTATTTAGCGAATAATTGTGACATATCCTGAAAGGCCTTAAACTCCAGCGCATTGCCGCTTGGGTCAAGGAAAAACATGGTGGCTTGTTCGCCGGGTTGCCCTTTAAATCGAATATGAGGTTCGATGATAAACGAAATGTTTTCTTTTCGGAGCTTTTCAGCAAGTTCCTCCCACTGCGGCATGGAAAGCACTACGCCAAAGTGCCGCACCGGTACATTATCTCCATCTACCTGATTTTGGGCCGCTTCCCGGGCTTCTTCCGGGCTCAGGTGCGCAACTACCTGATGGCCAAAGAAATCAAAGTCAATCCAATGATCGGACGTGCGACCAGTCTTGCATCCGAGTAAACCGGAATAAAAATCGTAGGCTTCCTGTAAATCTTTAACAGGAAATGCCAGATGAAAAGGTTGAATAGCCATAATTCTTAGTTAATGCCAAT
>CAYGOW010000410.1:0-3672 GCA_964351425.1 uncultured Roseivirgaceae bacterium | reverse complement strand
TTTCGGGAATTCCCGGCAAAACCTTTGAAGGTACAATCACCTTCATTGATCCGGTATTTGATCCGAAAACAAGAGTGGCCCGGGTACGGGTTGAAATGGCCAATCCGGACGGGCGGCTTAAACCCCAGATGTTTGCCAAGGGCAGTATTACGACCACAAATCCGAGTGCGGATGATCAACTGGTTATTCCGCAATCCGCCGTACTCTGGACAGGTCGGCGTTCGATTGTCTACGTCAAACAAGCGGAAGATGAACAAGCCGGGGCTGTTTTTCAAATGCAGGAAGTAGTACTCGGACCAGCAATTGGGTCCTCCTACGTCGTAGAGAGCGGCCTGGTGCCGGGTTCCGAGATTGTGGTCAACGGCGCCTTTACGGTGGACGCTGCCGCCCAGCTCGCCGGTAAGCCCAGCATGATGAATGTGAGCGAAAAGCAGGCTTCCAACGACTTGTCTGGAGTTGCACCCGCGGACTTCCGGAAAGAGGTAGGGCAATTTATCACCCGGTATACTAAGCTGAAAGATGACCTGGTGAAGTCGGATTTTGAAGCGGCATCGGCAGCGGTGAACCAACTTCAGGCAGCCTTGGAATCTATCCGTGACGAGGGGCTTAACGAATCATGGAACACGTGGTGGGCAACCCATCGTGACATTCTCCGGACAGAAATAAACAGTGCCACAAATGCAGAAAACATAGACGCACTTCGTGCTGTTTTTATATCACTTTCCGAAACCGTTGTTGACGTGGGGACTGTGGTGAATCCGCTGGACGTCCCGCTGTACATTATGCGCTGCCCGATGGCCAATAATAACGAAGGCGCCCGGTGGCTGAGCCTGGAGAATGAGGTAAAAAATCCATATTACGGCGATATGATGCTTACCTGTGGTAGCGTAACTGAAACAATTGAGTAAATTTGCAACCTGTTAAATAAGAGAATCAATGCGAAGAATTTATGTATTAGCGATGCTAACCCTGATTGGTTATTCGTGCGGACAAACAACTGAGACTAAAGAAGAAACTGTTCAGACAACTGAAACAGAGGCTACCCAGGACGCGGGCAGCTATGAATCATTGCTGAACGACTATATCGAATTAAAAAATGCACTGGTGGCAAGTGATGCGGAGAAAGCCGCAGCGTCGGCAGCGGCCCTTGCAGAGGATGCCGAAGCCACAGAAGCTGTGAAAACCCATTCTACTATTATTGCTGAAACCACCGACCTGGACATTCAACGCGAACACTTCTACACACTTTCTGAAAGCATGTATGGGTTACTGAAGAATGCCGGCTCGCTGAATCGTACCGTCTACCTGCAGTACTGTCCGATGGCCCGGGACAACCAGGGAGCGAACTGGTTAAGCCTTGAGAGCGACATTCTCAATCCCTATTTCGGGGATGCCATGCTGACCTGCGGATCGGTGGAGGAAGTGCTTTAAAGGGGAGCGTGCTTTGGTTCCGTCAAAGCACAGAAATAAAATACTTCTCATGCAGCCTGAAAATCCGTAATTTAAAGTCACAACCAGGTATTTCCAGGATGGTTTGGTTCCTTCAAACAGACTGTCAACATATTACCTGGAGCAGGTGGTAAAGACGGTATTTAGCGTAGAATTTTGTACATTATACACTTCAAAGTAAGTCTAACTAAGAGGTGTATGTATGATTAAAGTCACACAAATTAATCTGGTATTCTTTCTCCTCATAATCAGTTTTTCAAGCTGTAAAGACAAAACCATGCAATCGGAAATTAACGAAGGCGACTGGTCGGGTTGTGTCGTCGGGATGTACCCTGAGAATGGAAACGAAAAGATTCCTACGGGTAATCTGAGTGAAATTGATGATTTCGAAGCGATAACAGGGCATAAAGTCGGTTCGGTAGTTTGGTTTCCCACCTGGGATGACGAATTTCCAACACTTGCCTGCAATAAACTCGCCGATCGGGGTATTATCCCACACCTCACCTGGGAATTATTCTGGCCCTCCGAAGATCCGAATAACTCCAGTCAGACAGGCCCGAATGGGTACCAGGGCTTCCATGATGTTCTGGACGGCAAGTATGATGCGTACATTGACCAATTTGCAGAGGACGCCAAGGCATTCAATAAAAAAGTGCTGATTCGGTTTCTACACGAATTCAATGGCAACTGGTATGTATGGAGTGGAAATAAAAACGGAAAAGCTGATGGCGGTCCGGAGCAAGTAGTTGCGGTATGGAAATATGTGGTGGATAGATTTAAAGCGATCGGCGCAGACAATGTCAAATGGCTTTGGGTCCCGCATGGTCCCTCGATTGATATGTCCACGGAACCATGGAACAACGTCTCTAATTATTGGCCCGGCAGTGACTATGTTGATTGGATTGGTCTGGATGGATACAATTTTTACCCTAAAGATCCATGGGGAGGAGAGCGACCATTTCGTGATTTTGACAATTGTTTTCGCGCACTTTATGACTCCTGTGCGAAGCTGGGCGATCAGCCCATGATGATTGCCGAATTTGGTACCGGGGAGTTTCAACATGAAGGTTTGGACAAGGCCGCCTGGATTACGGACGCATTCAACAAGATAAAGACAGACTATCCGAGGGTTAAGATATTTACCTGGTTCAATATCAATAAGGAACTTGACTGGCGCGTCAATTCATCGCCCGAAGCACTTACTGCTTTTAAAAAAGCGATGGAAGATCCGTACTTTATTGGCAGTCCGCTTGAAGCAGAATAAACTATACACCCAACAAGACTTACTGATTTATGAAGAATTAGCTAAACCAGGTGTTTTCATGCGATCTGAAATACAAAACTCAATTCAATGATTTATAGTTTACTTCTAGCTCTTAGCCTGACACTAATGGTATCTTTGAATGTATCGGCACAGAAAAAACCTCTTAAAATTGGGGTAATAGGCCTTACACATACGCATGTCCATTGGATTCTGGGCCGGGAAGACCGGGGAGATATTGAAATTGTCGGAATTGTTGAACCCAATCGGGAGTTAGCAGAACGATATGCCAAGCAACATGGATACTCCATGCGGATTGTTTTTGATACCATGGAAGAATTGATTGAGGCCACCCAACCTGATGCGGTTACGGCATTTGGGACCATCTATGAGCATCTGAAAGTCGTAGAAATGTGCGCGCCACTGGGGATTCATGTGATGGTGGAAAAACCATTGGCTGTGAGCCTGGAACATGCCAAAAAAATGGAATCGCTGGCCAAAAAACATAACATACATTTACTTACTAATTACGAAACCACCTGGTATCCGTCCAATCATAAAGCCTATGATTTGGTCAGGAACGGCGCCATAGGAGATTTACGAAAAGTGGTCATTCGTGACGGACACAAAGGCCCGAAGAAAATAGGCGTTAATAGTGAATTTTTAGATTGGCTTACGGATCCTGTTCAAAACGGGGGCGGGGCCATAATGGATTTTGGCTGTTACGGTGTAAACTTAATGACCTGGCTTCAAAATGGACAGATGCCAAACACGGTGACAGCCATTACTCAGCAACTGCAGTCTGAAAATAATCCTGATGTAGACGATGACGCCACCATAATTTTAACATACGACAATTCGAATGCCGTCATTCAGGCATCATGGGATTGGCCTATCGGAAGAAAAGACATGGAAATTTATGGTCTTACCGGGGCCCTCTTTGCAGACAACCGTCACCATTT
>CAYGOW010000409.1:1999-3684 GCA_964351425.1 uncultured Roseivirgaceae bacterium | reverse complement strand
TCCCCTGACTTGTCCTGAAATGGGTTTACACAAATTAGTAAACCAAAAATGGACAATATCAAGAAAGTACCACTTCGTTCAGGAGGCTCATTGAGCTGGAAGGAGCGAATCAGGATGATCGAGGAATACCTTAGTGGCGGTTATACAAAAGCAGGCATTTGGTATAAGTATACAGGTCAGTATCAGGAGCACGGCAAGATGCTTCAATGGATGAGAAAATTAGGTTATATTGAAGATGTACCAGTAAGTCGTACTTTTGTATCACCCACCAGGGATGACCTGGATTATATCAATGCTGTGAAATCATCTTCCACACAGGACCCCGAAGAACTTCAGAAGCAGATCAAAGCGCTTCAGAAGCAGCTAGAGGAAGCCCGCCTCAAAGAGGAAGGGTATAAGCTCATGATTGAGCTGGCTGAGAAGGAGTATAAGATTCCTATTCGAAAAAAGCCCAATACCAAGTAATCAGCACCTTAAAGGAACGGCATAAGCGCGTTGCCCTGGCACGTTTATGTCGGTTATTTGGTATCACCAGGCAGGCCTATTATCAGCACTACAACAAGCTGGAAGATCGTCAGATGGAATATGTGAAGCTCCTTCAACAAGTGGAGCGGATTCGAAGTACCCATACAAAGATGGGTGGCCGAAAGCTCTTTCGGGAGTTGATTCCATTCATGAAAGAACATCAGATTAAGATGGGAAGAGATGCCTTCTTTGCCATGCTGGGTCAACATGGATTATTGATCAGAAAACGCCAGCGTAGAGTGGCAACGACTTATTCCAATCACTGGCTTCGCAAATACCCAAACCTGATCAAGGGATGGCAACCTGAAAGAACGAACCAGTTATGGGTCAGTGATATCACTTATTGGAAGATCGCTTCTGGCTTTTTGTATATCAGTTTGATCACGGATGCATATTCGAGAAAAATAGTAGGGTACCATGTGTCTAAAAACCTGGAGGTAACAGCATCCTTGTTAGCTTTGGAGATGGCCCTTGATAGCTTAACAGGTCCTGTGAAGGGACTTATCCATCATTCAGACCGAGGCGTTCAATACTGCTCTCATTCCTATGTCAACCTATTACGGGATTATCGGATACAGATAAGTATGACTGAAAATGGAGATCCTCTGGAAAATCCGATTGCTGAAAGAATCAATGGAATCATCAAAGAGGAGTATTTATCTGTGAAAAGAATCCATACCTTCCGGCAGGCCGAACAAGCTTTGAAAGAAGCAGTAAGAGCATATAACGAAGAAAGACCACATACAAGTATTTCCTTTATGAAACCTGCAGCGGTCCATCAAACAAATGTGCCTACAAAAAGACTCTGGAAAAACTATTATAAATCACAACCTGTCAACCCTATTTAGGATTAAGAAAAATTGTAAATTACCAATAGGACTAAATGTTAAATCCGTAAACTTTTTTTAGGACGAGTCACCCCCTTGAGGGGGGCGAAGGGGGGTGTAAATTGTATTCAGGATGAAATGTAAAAATGAGAGTGTAACACCCCTATAGTCCCCTCAAGGGGACACGACCATTAATCCACCTGTCAGCCGTAGCGTCCACGCTGCTCCGCCTGAAGGGAATGAGAATGTATCATCCTTGAAGTCTGCTCGACAACATCCCCCCTTGAGGGGGGCGAAGGGGGGTGTAAATTGTATTCAGGATGAAATGTAAAA
>CAYGOW010000409.1:0-1899 GCA_964351425.1 uncultured Roseivirgaceae bacterium | reverse complement strand
ATGAGAGTGTAACACCCCTATAGTCCTACACCTACGCTTTAGCTCCCATCTTCGCTAAAGCTTTGATGGGCGGTGACGTTGCACAGGCTTCAAGGGGACACGACCTTGCTTCCCACCCGCATCAAACATTAATCTTAGTCTGTCGCATGTAATATCTGCCTTCAATACGCCAGAAATCAGCGCTTTACATCCATTACCTTAGTAATGTAGTAAACTGTATCAACCCCGTGATGGGGCATTTTTGGAATCGAGCGTATGAGACATTTTTTACTTTCAGTTGTCTGCCTGTTGACTTTTACGGCATCTTTTGCCCAGAATAACTTTCGTAGCCGGCAGTCCGGGCCCTGGACTGATTCGGATACCTGGGAAGAATTCACTGGTTCATCCTGGCAAAACACGGGGAATATCCCCGGTGAAGCAGACGGTACCATCATCATTGAATCGTTCATGACCGTATCCCTGGCTTCCACCGTAACGGCCAACCAGGTAGTTGTGCTGGAAGATGCATTCCTGGATATCCTTTCAGGAGGCTCGCTCATACTTACCGATGATACAGGCGACGAACTCGATATCGCCATCGGGGACGGGTTTTCTACTTTCGACGGAAACGCCGCTGTTCGCTCGGGTGGCCGGCTTGAAAATCAGGGGTCAGTGGTCAGCAGTTCTACGAATTTCTCTGTTTCAGGAGAATATATCCACAATGCCAATGGCGGAGCGATTCCTCCTGCCGGGTGGACATTAGGCTCAAAACTTATTGTCAGAGGTGTCACCAACCAGGCGCCTACGGGGTTTAACATCAGTTTATCATCACTCGAATGGGATTGTAGCACCCAGTCGGCGGCCGTATCCCTGGACGGTCCGCTCGGAAACATCTCAGAAAATCTGACCATCACCAATACCAATGACCAACGCCTTTTCCTTAATGACAATGGAACGGTCAATGCCTCGGTCGGAGGCGATGTAATGATTGGCAACTTCGCTGATGTGGTATTATCTAATTCAGGTACAACCAACCTCGATATTGCAGGCTCCGTGACGAATTTCGGGGTTTTACGCCTTTCATTAGGTGGAGGGTCAGCTACATTGGCATTACAGGAGAATATAAGTTCGCCCGGTGATATTTCCGGTACAGGTACACTTTCATTTACGGGAACTGCCCTGCAGACCGTGGCCATTACCGGTGGAACTTCAGGTACTATTAACTACAATATTCCGGATAATGCTGAAATAGATCTTACCACCAGTGTGCTGGGCGGATCCGGTGCATTGACCGTGGGTAACGATGTGATCCTTCGGACCGGCTTCGCGGAAGCTGCCGGAGCGATTCAGAACAATACCACCGGAGGCGCTATTCGTGTAAGTCCAGCTTCCCGCTCGTACGGCTCTAACCTGGAAATAGCTTTTAATGGTACGGCTGCGCAACATGTGGGCGATGGGTATCCATCCGTTCCGGGGGTTGTCCTCCGCGTAAACAACCCACAAGGGGTTTCCCTGACGAATGATATCATCGTTTCCGGTAATGTTTTATTGTCGCAGGGGCCTTTGTATCTGAACGGACATCATTTGACCGTCGAACAACTTATCTTTTCAGGAACAGGATTCTTTATTGTTCCGGATGAAAACGCTACCCTGGAGATCCTGGGGTCTGGTACGTTTGGAAAACTGCCATTGCCGTCGGGTAGTCAGTCCTTTAAAAGCCTGATAGTAAACAGGGCCGGGGGTTCGGCAGATATTGAATTGACCAGTGACGTGGTAATTTTTGAGGATCTGGTTCTTACAGATGGCCGGTTAGTCCTCGATAACAATACACTTGAATTGAGAAAGAATATCGTTACCGGGACAGGGGAAATTGAAACGACTCTTGAGTCAGGCATACGTATTGCGGGATCCGGACCTTTA
>CAYGOW010000408.1:0-3693 GCA_964351425.1 uncultured Roseivirgaceae bacterium | reverse complement strand
TAGGGTTAATCTAGGACTAATATTCTGTACATATGAAGTCCTGCCAGGTTATAATTCATTTCCCTGCTCATTCCGGCAGATTAGATGCGGGGCTTATCAAAAGAGACTTAACCGGAATTTCCCCCGGTTCAGGCAGAAATCCCCTGGATTGAGGTTTTATCTATTTCATCCCGTGGAAGTACAGGTCATATTTGACCCTATAATTTATGTTTCACAAACAAATTTGGTCATGAAAACTCAGAATTTTAATTACAAAAGCTCCATCGCTTATGTCTTTGTAGGCACCCTCATTGCACTTGGCTTTTCCGGCTGGCTGGGAGAATATATGGAAAGTAACGGATTCCTCGAAGGTCAGTCCAGGTATTTATTGCAAGCATTTATTATGTTTGGAATGGTGATTGGCAGCATTCTTCTCGTGCGGAAATATGTTGATGCGTATGGCCCGCTCGATATCGGGACTGCCCGTCTTTTGCCAGCCATTCGTAATTTCTGCATCGGAGCCTCACTAGTAGCTCTTCCGCTCATGGTGGCGATGGGAATGGCGCAGTTTTTTAACTGGACCAGTATATCGGTTAATTTAAGCCCCGAGGCGATTATTCCTATTTTTATTGGGTTCATCACCGTCTTACTGTTTGAAGCAATTCCGGAAGAACTTGCATTCCGAGGTTATATTTTCGGAGCACTCCGCTCAAAGAATGGAATTTGGACCAGTGCTATAACGACCGTTTTGCTTTTTGTGATTTTCCCGGTCATCCTGTTTCCGATACAGCAGCATGTCCTTGGCATGAACGCCACTCTTGGTCCCGCCAGTACGATTACCGGAGGATATTTAATTACAATGGCCTTCTTCGGCAGTTTCGTTATGTTGCTTCGGGTCCTCACAGGTTCCATATGGATGGGTGTTGGCTTCCATTGTCTGTTCGTCTTTAACAATCGACTTATTGGTATCACCGATGGGAGCATAATCCAGATTGGCAATCAGGCAAATGAACCCGCCATGAAAATAACACTCATCATCTGCTATTTACTAATGTTCGCGCTGGTAATCGGAAATGCTCTGCTAAATAAAAGGAATAGGAAAGTACAACTGGCAACTAAATAATTGATGATCATGGAATCTGTATCATTAAGAGTAAAAAAGCATTTATCCAGTGAAAAGGGTATGTTGATTCTCGAACTCCTAATAGTAGGCGTCATATTTACAATCAATGAATTGTTCTTTGCAGGAGTCAGGTATAGTAGCCAGGTAGCCCTTGTTTGCAGCCTGATACTGATCAGCTACTCCCTGCATCGAAGAAACAGCAGCTGGTCCGCGATGGGTTTTCGCTGGCCGGCTAACTGGCTGAAGGCTATCGTCAGTATCGTGTTATGTGTAATGACTATCGGAGTCGTTTTTAATTTCGTTATTCAGCCTCTCTTTCCCTCAGGGGCAAACAGCATTTCGCAGGGAGGATCCATTTCAGTTTATGAAATGCTTTTTCAATTAATTGTGATTGGTATCGGAACAGCCGCTATTGGTGAAGAATTGCTATTTCGGGGATTTATCTTAAATAATATCAACAAATTACTGGGTGAAAATTTTGCAGGCACTTTGCTTGCTGTTATCCTGCAGGCTTTTGTATTTGCCATATTACATTCCGGGATTCAGGGAATGGTTTCAGCCGGTGTAATCGGACTTATATTAGGAATATTCTATCTGATTTCAGGAAGAAACCTCGTGGTTGTTATGGTCGCACATGCCGTACCGGATATTTTATCAATCATAGGAAGTTATCAGGACCAATGAAATTGGATATTCAAGATTTTTTCATAACCTGCATATTCATGCAATGAAAGTAAATTTCAGAAAACATATTGCAAGCCTGTGGTGGGTATTCCCACTGATTATTTTTGATTTCCTTTATTACATTTTTGTGCAATTGCTGGTGGAGCGGAACTCGGGCAACCTTGAGCTTCACGGAGAGGCATTGATGTTCCTCTTCCTTATTAGCCTGACGTCCATTGCCTGCGTCAGATTGAGTGACAAGCTGCTGACTAAAATCAGTAGCCTCCCGTTTAAATATCTGATTAACATATTCGTCAGCTTCTTTATTTTTATCTCGTTGGTTATTGGGACGCAATATCTGATTGAACAAAGTTCCGGCCCTAAATCCATCAGCTATTTATTAAATCAATCGATGATATTTTTGTTTTTACACTTGATAGTGGGCAATGCTGCAATAGCCGTATCCTATTTCAGTGAGTCAAAACGATTATCGGAAAAGTTAATTCTCCTGGAGAAAATCCGGGCGGAAAAGGATTTGAAGATTTTGCAGCAACAAATGGACCCCCATTTTCTGTTCAACAATCTGAATACGCTCACATCCCTGATCCCATCCGATCAAGAGAAAGCAATACAGTTTACCAGAAAGCTTTCAGCTATTTTTCGTCATTCAACGGATACAGCAGATAAGGAACTCATTAACTTATCTGAAGAAGTAGAGTCCCTTGAGGATTATATGCAACTTCTCTCCTATCGTTTCGGAGATTCTTATAAACTAGTAAATTCTATTACTGTTTCCCTCAAAGAGTATCTTATTGTGCCCATGGCACTTCAGGTAGTTATCGAGAATGTACTCAAACATAATGTTGGCAATAAGAAAGACCCGCTGATCATTGAGGTTTTCTCGGAATCTGATTTCCTGATAATCAGGAATAAGATCAGGCCAAAGCTAGGCAAGGACACATCCAGAGACGGCATCGGACTGAAAAACCTGAATCAGCAGTACCAATTAATCAGTGGCAGACCGATTGAGATATCCAGTGTTGAAGAGTACTTTGTCGTTAAGATTCCTTTGTTAAAACACCTGCGAGATGAAGATATTGATCATTGAAGATGAAATTCCAGCAGCACAACAGCTAAGTGATGTAATTACAGCCAGTGATTCTAAGGCAGAAATTCTGGATATACTCGACAGTAATCAGGCCATTCTTAATTGGTTTAAATCAACAAAAGAATTACCTGATCTGATTTTTTCAGACATAGAATTGCTGGATGGGAATGTTTTTAATTCTTTATTTCAACTTGATGTAAAAATCCCCATCATTTTTACTACCGCCTATCATCAGTTTACCATGAAGGCATTTGAATCCAGCGGCATTGCGTATTTGTTAAAACCCATTGAGGCGGAGGCCATAAACCGGGCAATAAGCAAGTATCGCGATCTTACTCATGCGGATAAGTCAGTGGATTTGCGGTTGTTGCTGGATAAATTGAATTTGAGTGTACAGGAACACTACAAGCAACGATTTTCGGTTAAAGTGGGCAAGGGAATCTACCTGTTAAAAACGGAAGAAATTGCCTGTCTAATCATGAAAAATGGGGTTCTGCATGCTTACAAGGATAACGGCAAAGCATATATTCTATCGATGAATTTGCAGGACGCGTATGGGCAACTGGATCCGTCTCAGTTTCATCTTCTTAACCGTAGCCAGATAGTTAATATAAATTTTATCGAGAAAGTCGAGAGTTATTTTAATGATCGTCTCGCTGTGTTTATCGCAGGTCAATCAAAGTCAATGATAACGAGCGCCACCAAAACCTCCGATTTCAGGAAATGGCTCGAAGGTCCGTAATTGTCTGTCGGAGGGGTATAATGAATAGTTTAATCCTGATTATTGGTTACGTGATTTGTTTTATTGCTGGCTGTTATG
>CAYGOW010000407.1:0-3705 GCA_964351425.1 uncultured Roseivirgaceae bacterium | reverse complement strand
GACTGTTCCTGGTAGGATTTCGTTTGTGGAGTAAGCGTAACAATACCGATTCCATGGATCAATAATCCGGATGGATAGAAATGTATTTCCGGCGTAAATTATTTTAAAACCCCGGAGAAGGAGGCTTATGTATTTATACCATCGCCGATCTTCCCCCGGGGTTTTTATGTTACAAATTATTCTCCCGTTACCATCAGGAGACCCTTAATGTCCGGAGAATCCTGAACAGGAATACGGTGGAGACAATAGCAATCACACCCAGAATAGCAGCACGGGTAAAATCGCTGTAGATAATACCCCCAATGGTAAACAGGCTGGAGTAGATGGCGACACACCCCAGGAATACCAGCAGAATTTGCTTTGGCATTTCCCAGGCCTTGCCTTCTTCGGCCTGATTGATATTGATTCCCTCTGCCTTGGCTTCTTCAATTACCCGTTTCCAGCCTGGTCCGCCCGGATGCACCAGGCGATAGAAAGCGCGCAGCGTTTCCTTATTCTCCGGCTGGGAAGAAAGCGTAGTCAGGAGCCAGGTCACCGTAACGACCCCGACTGTAATCAATAATTTCATTGTAAAGGCATCCAGCAGCATGCCTGCAAAGACGTCATCATTAATTACCAGAACCATGACCACCGCCATCACTGTAGCGACGACCATCGCGACGATTTCGGTGAGGGCATTGATACGCCACCAGAACCAGCGTAAAATATAGATCATACCCGTGCCGGCACCGGACAGCAAGAGGATGTCGAATGCCTGTGTGGCATCTTCGAGAAAGGTAAGTGAGAACGTGGCGGAAATAACCATGAGCAGGACCGTAGAAATCCGGCCCATCATTACCATTTGTTTTTCGGTGGCTTCCGGGTTGATAAATCGCTTGTAGAAATCATTCACAACATAACTGGAGCCCCAATTGAGGTGGGTACCAATGGTTGACATGTAGGCAGCGATCAGAGAAGCGACCACCAGGCCGAGCCATCCCGAACTAAGCCGGGTAAGCATAGCCGGGTAAGCTACATCATTCCCCAGATATTGATCCGTGATATCCGGGAATTCCGCCCGGATAGAATCAAGATCCGGATAAAGGATCAGGGAGGCCAGGGCCACAATAATCCAGGGCCACGGACGAAGGGCGTAGTGGGCAAAATTAAACAGGAGTGTTGCGCCAATAGCATTTTTTTCGTCCTTGGCAGAAAGCATTCGCTGGGCGATGTACCCACCACCCCCTGGCTCCGCACCGGGATACCAGACGGCCCACCACTGGACAGCTATGGGAATGATGAGAAGAGGGATGTAAACCGATGCGTCTGTAAAATTAGGCATGATGTCCAGTTTCCCCTGCACGTTGGGATGTTCGAATAAAGCCTGTAAACTCCCAATTTCCGGTTGTTCGACCGCGACAACCGCCGCCATCACCGCGCCCAGCATGGCAATGCCATACTGGAAGAAATCGGCCCAGATTACGCCTTTTATTCCGCCCAACGCGGCATAGAGTACGACCACGATGGAGGCGCCTACCACCACTGTTACAGGATCAAGACCCAGCATGACCCCGCCGATTTTGATCGCTGCGAGAGTAACGGAGCCCATGATGAGACAGTTGAACAGGATACCCAGGTAAAGGGAGCGAAAGCCGCGCAGAAAGGAGGCCATTTTACCGCCATAGCGGATTTCATAAAACTCCAGGTCTGTCATGACATTGGACCGTCGCCAGAGACGGGCGTAGATGAATACCGTCACCATACCAGTAATAAGGAATGCCCACCAGGCCCAGTTTTTTACAACCCCGTCTTCCCGGACCATGCCGGTGACCAGGTTCGGTGTATCGGCAGAAAACGTACAGGCTACCATGGAAATACCCAATAACCACCAGGGCATCCCGCGTCCGCCGAGGAAGAACTCGGACGAACTTTTACCTGCGGTCCTGGAGGCGACCCATCCTATGCCCAGGACGATAGTAAAGAAGATTGCGACGATGATCCAGTCAAGAGTTGATAGTGCCATGAGTTGTTGGTTGGTAAAACTGGGTGAATATATGAATAATTACTCGTAAATGACGAAGCAGCTTTATGAATGGTGGGTAAATTATATGAAGCATTGAACAGGGAAGAGTGATCATCCGGACGATTTTTCATAATTTTCCACTATGATTATCGATTTACGAAGTGATACCGTCACCAAGCCAACCCCCGGCATGCTGGACGCCATGTTTTCTGCCGAAGTGGGTGATGATGTCTTCGGGGAAGATCCTACGGTGAATGCCCTGGAGGAAAAATGCGCCTCGCTATTTAACAAAGAGGCCGCTTTGTTTTGTCCGTCCGGCACCATGACCAACCAGATAGGCATAAATATCCTGACCCAGCCATACGAAGAAGTAGTTTGCTATAAGGGCAGCCATATTTATCTCTATGAGGGGGGTGGTATCGCAGGGAATAGCGGACTTTCCTTTAAGCTACTCGAGGCGGACAACGGTCGGCTTACACGGGACGCTGTGGCCGGGGCGATCAATCCGGATGATGTCCATTTTCCCAGGACGTCGGTTGTGGCGCTGGAGAATACAGTGAACAAAGGCGGGGGCTCCTGCTATGACCTGAATGAAATCCGAAAAATCAGTACATTCTGCAGGGATATAGGGTTAGGCTTACATCTTGACGGGGCGAGGTTGTTCAATGCCATTATTGCTAAAAATGACTCGCCTTCGGATTATGGTTCTTTGTTTGATACCATTTCCCTGTGCCTTTCAAAGGGCCTTGGGGCGCCGGTGGGATCAGTGCTGATAGGTAGTAAAAAACATATTTATAAGGCCCGAAGAATGCGGAAGGTATTTGGCGGGGGAATGCGCCAGGCCGGATTTCTTGCGGCGGCCGGGATCTATGCTCTGGACAATCATGTGGATCGCCTGGTAGAAGATCACCGCAAAGCCACCACCCTGGCGGCTGTCATGGCCAGTTGTTCGTTTGTGGAGGATGTCTATCCTACGGAAACAAATATTATCATCTTCAAATTGCGTGACGGCCTTACCAATGAACAGGTAATGGGCAAGTTTGAGGAACATGGGATAAAATCTGTGGGGTTTGGTCCCGGGTTAATCCGGTTTGTTACACATCTTGATTTTTCAGAGGAGCAATTAGAAGCGGCAATCAGGATATTACGTCCTATGAAATTTTAATAGGCGCGGTCCTTTACATGGACCAGGTAGTAAATGATGGCAGCAATGACATTAAAGAAAAGCGCAAAGATTGTCCAAAGGATTTTATTGGTTTCAGACAAAGAATGGTTTTTGTTCCATACATCGTAGATCACCCAAACGGCGCAGATGATGCCAATCAGCCAGATTAATTTAGACATTTCGTTGTTTTTTACTTACCAAATAAACGCCGGTCATGATCACCAACGCATACAATACAGTGGGTAAATCCAGCGTATCCTCGCCTAATGAAAGTGCGACGATGGTGGCAAATACCGGCTGCAGATAGATAAATATACCTACTACAGACGAATCCACATAGCGAAGCGCCCATACATTAGCCAGGTAGACGAAAAATGTGGTGGCCAGCACCACATAGGAAAGGCTTAGCCAGGTCTGCGTCTGGAAGGACGCCCAATCTGCCTGAATCAGTTGATGCAGACCGAGGGGGGCCATCATCAATGCACCGTACAAAAAGATCCACTTTAATACGGTCAAATGATGGTACTTTTTCATAAGG
>CAYGOW010000406.1:0-3705 GCA_964351425.1 uncultured Roseivirgaceae bacterium | reverse complement strand
ATCATTGAGATCTCCTTCAATGGGTAACTTAAGATCAACATTTCCTTCTACGTCCTTAAGCAGTCCGAATGCGAAACGGAGCGGAATATTGTATTCCGTTTCAATATCCAGTTTTTTACCAACCTCGGGTTGCATAATTAACAGCCGGTTGTCACTGGTAAGATAATTATCCTTAATCGTAGTATTGCTGGATGTATTAAGCTTTCCCTCCCAAAGCGGGAATGCCGTAAAATGCTTGGAGTATGGATCAAATGCGGAAATGTAAAAATTCTCAATGCTCAGGGTAAACCTGAAGTTTGAGAAATTGGTGCGATCAATAGCCAGATCACCAAAAAGCTCACCGGTCTGATTGATTTTACTTTGCAGAGAAATTGAAATGGCCGAGTCATTCGGGGTAATCGGGCCTGCAGTTGCCTCAAATTCTTCTATGACAATAACAGCATCCTCCAGTCGCGAGAAATCCTGGAATTCAATTTTTCCGTGACGAATAGTAGCCGAATCGGAACGAAATGAATTAAGTACTTCCTCATCCACGAAATAGGCAAGATACTCCGAAACATATTGAAATGGATTATCAAAAACGATCTCGCGCTGAGAAACCTGTAGTGTATCAAGCGTTTCACTGGCTTCTCCTACATATAATTGTGAAAAACTATCCGTAGTTTCAAAATATTTAAAGAGGATCTCAGGACGATCGATCATTGTCGTTTGAATGTCATACAAACTTTCCTCTGTATTGACCGAGTCTACGATCATTAATGCCTCGGACATGCGAATCAGGCTATCTTGCTGTGCATCCACCAATATAAAATCCTGAATACTCGCCCGACCTGAAGTGGCAACGTATCCAGAATCACTAAAATTGCCCCCAAACTGCAGGTCCGCATTTACGTATCCATCAAAATGACTGATGTTCAGGTAGGCAGTCAGGTAGTTCTGATAGGGATTAAGTGTCCAGTCTTTAACCAAAATCGAATTAAAACTCTCAATATTCTCCAGGTTAATATCCCCGATAATTTCCAGTGTACCACCTTGTTTCTGTGTCAGGTTCAGCGTGTAATCAATCTCCGGAGAGCGGTAATCAATGGTTGGAACCAAAACACCGATATTCTCCAGCAGTAGCTCGGAAGAAAGCTCTGCGTCAACGTATGACAGGTTTCCATTCGATAGTTGGATATCATGTATAGCAAATTTTATAGAGTCACCCGGAGTTTCCGCTGCCGTTGAATCGCCGGCCGTCAACTCCAGCAAATCATCAAAGTTAAATACAGAACCGTCTTGCACGATGCGTACCTGTGGAGATTGAATGGTCAGGTATTCCAGTTCAAAACGAGAAGAAGGCAAAGCCAGCATGGCCAAATTGGCTTCCAGCATACCAATGGATAAAAAAGGGTCGGGGCTATCTTTCTCGTATAGAACACTCTCATAAAGGACCAGCTTCCCGGTAAAAATATTCAAGTCTACATCAGCGATTTCAATTTCCCTGCCCAACCAGTTGGTGTCATTTTTCTCTACATAATATTCAATCAGCAACGGGAGCGTCCATAAAAAAACCAATAGAAAAACAGCAACTGCTAATAAAATATAACGATAGATAGGTTTAATAGTCTTCATTGAGGAACCAGCTCAGATAGAATGAGTTACAGCAATTTAAGTTACAAACTAAGTTTAGTACACATGCAGACCTAACCCAAAAAAATTTAAAGAATGGGAATTGTCCTATGGTTGCTTTTCCCCGGATTCGTTTTCCTGCTTTGGCTTTTCGTCTGCCGCCAGAAATATGCTGTACGCCTGCCATTTAGGGTTGCTGTCAAAAAGTGCCTTTAGTACACCTAATAAAGGGATAAAGAGGACCATCCCTGAAAAGCCCCAAATCATACCGCCGACAACTACTGCGGTGAATACCACCATGGCATTCATTTTCATTTTATCGCCCACAAGTAGAGGACGCAAAAAATTCTCCTGGACCAGATTGGCTCCATACAGTGCCAGACCAACAAAGAGTACGGTGTACCCTTCTTCTTTTGTTACCCATACAAAGAATAAAACCACCACAAATGCCGCCAGATTTCCGACATAAGGAATCAGGTTCAGAATGGCGATAAAGACACTGAAGAAAGCGTACTTAACGCCAAAAATCAGCAGAATAACCAATGCCATGACAGACGTAATGCCGGTCAGCAACAGGGTGCCAAATAAGTAGTTTTGTATGGACGACCTGCTATTGTTAAAAAATCGCTTCACCCGGTCGAGTTCGTTTCCATCAAAGCGGGTATGAACAAAACGAGATGCCAATCCGCGATACAGGAGAAGAAAAAAGAGGAACATCGGGATTAAGGTAATCGTAACGATGTTTTTACCAATTTGACTGACTTCACCAGCGACAAAATTAACTACCTTTCCAACCATATCCGTTGACACCGAGGTATCCCCTTCGGTTTGCATCAGGACAATACCGAAAGTATTTTCCAGGTAATCCCTGACTTTCTCAAATCCAATCGTTACATCTTCAAGCAACATTCCTTCCTGTTGCAATATTCTGACCGCCTGAAAGACCAGGTAAAAGAGAATCACCCCACTCAGGATGGCAAATACTACGGTGGACAAAAGAGAGGACCACGTGCGCCCCATTCCTTTCGATTCCAGCCAGTCGCAGGCCGGGAATAAAATAAAAGCAAACAACAGGGCCCAGGACAGCGGAATAAATATTTGCTGCCCATATATCATCATAAGGATGATCAGAGCCATCAATATAAACATGGCTGTCGTGCGATATAATCCGGTATTATTCATAGTCATTCCCTCTGAAAGTAAGATACCAAAATTCTTTGTTTATCCTTCGGTTCTGAATGACATATGGCTTTGTAACACGGGCATTTATTCGTAAATTCAACTAAGCAAACTTCAAAGTCATGTATAAGATTTATCACGCATTTGACATAGAAGGTAATCCGGAGGATATATTCCCGCGGATAGCCACGATAGACGGACTCAAACAATGGTGGCCATTAGGCGTATCAGGTGACGCTGGTGAGGGTGGAACGATGCATTTCTCCTTTGGCACACACGGAACGCTGGAAATGAAAGTTTTACGTGTCATTAAAAACGAGAGTGTTTTATGGTCGGTTAGTGCTTCGACATTTGAAACAGATGAGGCATGGGACGGCACGGAGATTTCCATTCATTTGAACCCGGACGACGGTTTGACACTTGTTCGGTTCGAACATGAAAACTGGAAAGAAGATGACGAATATTTCGCCCGGTGCAACTTTATTTGGGGGCAATATTTAGCTAATCTGAAAGTTTTCTGTGAAAAGGGTAAGGGGGAACCGCACCTCGTATGAGTGATACTCCCCGAAAAATTCGCTGGGGTATACTCAGCACAGCAAAAATTGCCCGAACACAAGTAATACCTGCCATCCAAAAAAGTCATTTCGGTGAAGTGGCGGCCATTGCCAGTCGCAATGCTGAAAAGGTCAAAGATGTGGCAGAGGATTTATCTATCCCCAAGTGGTACGGGAGTTACGATGAACTTCTAGACTCTCCGGATATTGATGCCATATACAATCCTTTGCCAAATGATATGCACGTGCCCTGGACGCTAAAAGCGATCAAAGCCGGTAAGCACGTATTATGCGAAAAGCCCATTGGACTAACCGCCCGTGAGGCTGATTATTTACTCCAACAGGTAAAAAAACATCCAGA
>CAYGOW010000405.1:0-3724 GCA_964351425.1 uncultured Roseivirgaceae bacterium | reverse complement strand
CACCGGTCCATTGAAGTCGTACCAGACCATTCTCCCGATCAACCAGAGAGGCCTTTAACTCATCAGTTCCATGAGTACCAGTAAGCGAAAGTACCAGATCTTCGCCCTTCCATTTCTTCAAATTTCCGATCATGCAGCGCCAGGTGACGTCTCCGGTTGCGACCATGGCAGAAGCGACGTCAGAAGAGGGAGCGACGGGTTCGAGCAGAAATATCTCAATGCGCGCACCGGTGGCTTTGTGAAATAGCAGCCGGGCGGGCAATACCTTCGTGTTATTAAAAAACAAGGTAGCATCAGGCGGCAATACCTCCGGAATAGAAAAGAATTTTTCATGACGGATCTCACCCGCCTTATATAGGAGTAAATTCGATTCATCCCTGCGTTTTAAGGGAAATTCTGCAATTCGATCCTCCGGCAGGTCGTAGGTATAATTTGCTAATTCGAGCTTCTTCACAATATTCTATTATTTCAGGACGCAAATATAAGGCGACACTTTGATTTGACCGGTCTATCAGCCAAATTTACCATGTGTCACTTAAGTCCGCATATGAACAATATACACTTCGGTTTAAATTCGAGGCGGGCACATCAAGGGGAACCCTGACGCGGAAGAATATCTGGGTAATTAAACTGTGGGAGAAGGGTCATCCTGACAAATACGGGCTCGGCGAAGTAGGGCCACTTTCAGGGTTAAGTCCGGATGACGGGACGGCCTATGATCAAATCCTGGAGAATATTTCAGCTGAACTGGCTCATATCGAGTTGCCTGCGACAGAAGAAAAGTGCCTGGCCCTTGCGGCTTCACTCGCCGGCTCCAACCACCCTGCGTTACGATTTGGCCTGGAAATGGCACTTCTGGATTTATGGTCCGGTGGGCGAAGGATACTTTTCCCGTCCGCTTTTACCGCGGGCAAGGAAGAGATTCCAATCAACGGATTAATTTGGATGGGTGACAAAGCTTTTATGCGCCAGCAAGTGGTTGAAAAAGTGGCTGATGACTATAGCTGCATCAAGATGAAAATCGGGGCCATTGACTTTGAATCAGAACTTGATCTGCTGCAGTATTTAAATGAAGCTGGTGTGGAGATTATCCGGGTTGATGCCAACGGGGCTTTCAATCCTGATAATGCCATGAACAAACTGGATAAGCTGGCAGCCTTTGGGCTGCATAGTATAGAACAACCCATTGCCGCGGGGCAGTGGGAGGTGATGCGTGAACTTTGTAAGAATACGCCCGTGCCGATTGCGCTGGATGAAGAGTTGATTGGCATTGCGAATGATCAGCGCGGGGTTCTCCTGGATACCATCAAGCCGCAATATATTATTCTGAAACCCACATTACTTGGTGGAATTTCAGCAACGCGCGCATGGATAAAAGCGGCAGAAGAACGTGAGATAGGCTGGTGGATTACCTCTGCACTGGAGTCAAATATAGGGCTCAATGCCATTGCCCAATTCACCGCCATTTCGCACTATAAGGGACATCAGGGACTGGGAACAGGCCAGTTGTATGAGAATAATTTTGATTCTCCTATGCAAATACGACACGGTGTTATGCATTATGATACATCAATTCCCTGGAATCTAACCGAACTTTCCATATGCTGACCGAGGACGAATTACATACCGGTGAAAAAATCTGGTGGTTCAAGAAAGAATACCTTTCTGAATTTGTATATGGCGGAATAGACGGCGCAATCACCACATTTGCCGTCGTATCTGGTGCAGCCGGTGCGAATGCAGACATATTTTATATACTTCTCTTTGGGTTTGCCAACCTGATTGCCGACGGATTCTCCATGTCAGTAGGCAACTTTTTTGCCGTGAAGGCAGAGCGCAATCAATACGAACAACACAAAGCCATCGAATACTGGGAAGTAGAAAATATGCGGGAGAAGGAAGTGCAGGAAATCAGAGATATTTATGCGGCCAAGGGATTTGAAGGAGAGCTCCTGGAGAAGGTGGTAGCGGTCATTACGGCTGACAAGGATGTCTGGGTAGATACTATGATGAAGGAGGAACTGGAAATGACCAAGGATGATAAAACACCAATTAAAACAGCCTTTGCGACTTTTGTTTCCTTTAACCTGATTGGCATTATTCCGTTGCTGGCGTATATCATATCGATAATGGCGGATCTTCCACAGGACAACCTTTTTGTCATATCATGTTTCGCCACAGGGGGCGCCTTGATGATTATTGGCTTTATGAAGAGCAAAATCACAGAGAAGCCATGGATAACCGGAATAGCAGAAACGGTAGCACTCGGCGGATTAGCCGCCTTGCTGGCTTACTATGCCGGAGAAGTTCTCGCTAATCTATTTCTTTGACAGCTCGGCCCGTGAAGCTTTAAGTTCGCTTACATACTTTCGTGTCACCTGCATCACTTTCGGAGAAAGCAATACCGCAGAAACCATAGTAGGAATTGCCATGAGCGCAAAAGCAGAATCAATTAGGCTGATTATTGCCTCGAGCGTACTGATAGCTCCGAATAAAATACTGAACACATAAAAGTAATTGTACCAGTGCTGGCGTTTGGCTCCAATCAGGAAGCCCAGGCACTTGGTACCGTAATAGGAATAGGAAAACAGCGATGTAATGGCAAAAATCAGGATGCACAGCATCAGGATGTAGGACCCGAATCCCGGAAATGCTTCCTGGAAGGCAGTGGCGGTGAGCGTCACCCCATTTGAGTCTGAGGTTTGCCAGACACCGGTCAGCAATATGGCCAGTCCGGTAAGCGTGCACACAACAATGGTATCAATAAATGGGCCGAGCATGGCTACCAACCCTTCGCGAACAGGTTCCTGTGTTTTCGCTGCACCATGCGCCATAGGAGCGGTGCCAATCCCGGCTTCGTTGCTAAAGGCAGCACGCCGCGTTCCCAAAACAATGAGTCCGCCCAGTATCCCGCCAAAAGCCGCATCTCCATTGTAATTATCGGCGGTAAATGCATTGGAGAATATCATTCCGAAGTAATGGGGAACGGCATCGTAATGAATAAGAATAATGCCCACTACAGCCAAAAAGTAAAGTACGACCATGGCAGGAACCATCCTTGATGCCACTTTACCAATGCGTTTAATTCCACCAAAGATGACCAGGCCGACAAAGAGAAGGATAACCAGGCCTATGTACATGTCGATATCCCTGAATACCAGAAATCCCAAATCGACCGTTTCACCTTCAATACCATTCGGGAGAAATACAATATCCCGGAAAGCCTGGGTGAGCTGATTGGCCTGAAAAACCGGCAGGCATCCAATCATTCCAAACAAGGCAAACATGGCCGCCAGCGGCTGCCATTTTCTTCCGAGTCCTTCGCGGATTACATACATAGGGTCTCCCTGCAATTCGCCGTTGGAATCTTTACCCCGGTAAAGCACCGCCAGGGTACACGTAAAATATTTTGTGGCAGTTCCCACCAGGGCACTGATCCACATCCAGAAGATAGCACCGGGACCACCTATGGCGATAGCCACGGCGACACCACTGATATTTCCCATGCCGACCGTCGCTGCCAGGGCGGTGGAGAGTGCTTCAAAATGATTGATCTGTCCGGGATCATCATCGTCATCATATCTCCCGCGCAATACGTTTATCGCATGTCCGAAATAACGAAAAGGAATAAAACGCGAATATAACAGGAAGTAGAGTCCGCCACCGAGCAGAAGAAAAAGACGGGCTATCCCCGAAATCCATTTGGCAAAATCTCTGCAGAATG
>CAYGOW010000404.1:0-3727 GCA_964351425.1 uncultured Roseivirgaceae bacterium | reverse complement strand
AAGCATTTACGAAAACCAACCGGGGGCATAGCCGATCCGGTTAAAGAATATGCCGCCTACCGTGCGTCATCTGACGGTGGCGGATTTGATACCCTGACGGTAAATGTCAGCACGCTGTTTGATCAGTATAATTACGGGGAGACATCGCCCCAGGCGTTGTACCAGTTCTTTGAGCAGGTCGTGAATGAAGGAGATTTTCAATATATTCTCCTCATAGGGAAAGGCATGGATGCCAATGTTAATTTTCACCGGATACCTTTGGGGTATATCGAGCAGGAAATATTCGGTACCACTTATCGCATGCGTGACCTGGTCCCCAGTGCAGGCATGCCCGGTTCTGATCTGTTCTACACAGCCGGATTAGCAGGTCAGCCGCATGTTCCGGCCATTGCCACCGGACGCATACCGGCCGTAAATGCCGGTCAGGTCCTGGCGTATCTGAATAAAGTACGTACGATGGAATCCCAGCCATTTGATGATCTTTACCGCAAAGATATCCTTCACCTTTCAGGTGGCCTTTCCAGTTTGGAGCTGGTGATTTTCAACCGCTATATGAATGACTTTGGGGAAGTCGCGGAGAATATTTATTTCGGCGGGGATGTTTCGACGATCCGGAAAGACAACACGGAAGTGGTCCAATTGATCAATATTAATGATGAAGTAAATTCGGGCCTGAACCTGGTGACTTTCTTCGGTCACTCCGCACCGTTTGTTACCGACATTGATATTGGCTTTGTGAGTGATCCGGCGCTGGGGTATAATAATCCGGATAAATATCCCATGTTTCTGATTAATGGATGTCAGGCTGGCCAGTTTTTCAGCGATGATGTTGTATTTGGAGAAGATTGGATACTCGCCCAGAACAAAGGTGCCGTCGGATTCATCGCGCATAGTTCGTTCGGCTTTTCTTCCACTTTACGCAGGTATTCTGAAATATTTTATGAAACAGCCTATGCCGATTCTGTGAATCTGACACGGGGCATTGGTGATATCCAAAAAGAAGTAGCCCGACGTTATATCGCCCAGGCTGGCGATGCCGCGGTGAATGTTGCGCAGGCCCAGCAAATGGTCCTGTTGGGAGATCCGGCACTTCCGCTTTTTGGTGCCCGGCTCCCGGATTATGAGACAAATAGCAACCAGTTATTCATTACCACTCCCAATAATGAGCCCATAACGAATCAACTGGATGAAATTTACATGAATGTCATTGTCCGCAATTTTGGTCAGGCCCGCAATGACAGCCTTCTGGTTGAAGTAACAAGAACCTTACGGGACAACTCAGTAGATGTATTTGATTCGCTATTTAATCAGGTGTATTACCAGGATACACTTACTATACGGATCCCCATGGATGCGAACGCATTTGGTACCAATCAGTTTCAGGTAACCATTGATCCTTTAGGTGAGCGCGATGAACTGAATGAAAACAACAATTCGGGAATACTGAATTTCTTCATACCCAGTAACGCTACCCAAAATTTATTCCCGGTTAATTTTGGCATTGCCACGGATCAAACAATTACGCTTACTACCAGTTCGACAAGCACCTTCCCTGAACCACGTTCATTTTCATTTGAAATCGATACCAGTGCCGTTTTCAACAGTCCGCTAAAACAAAGCGGGGTTGTTCAGGGCAACGCACTAGCCTCCTGGCAGGCCACCCTGTTATCACCTTCAGTTGCTGACAGCGTGGTTTATTACTGGAGGACAAAGTACACGTCACCGGGCGAAGGAGAGAGTGACGAGTGGCAAACCACCTCATTTACCCTGATTGGAGATGGACCGGAGGGTTGGACTCAACGGGAATACCCCCAATTTATACAGAACAGGTACGTGGGACTTGAACCGGATAATGACCGGAGGATTTTAAAGTTTAAGGAGACGCCGGTTGATATATCGGTGTATACAGGCGGATCGGCTTCAGAGGTGACAAACCAGGACGTGTCTTTTCGGGTAGGGGGAAACGAATACATTATTGAGGGACAATATTGTGCGAATAATACCTTTAACCTGGTTGCCTTTGACCGGAGAACTGCGGTACCGTATCTGGTATTGCCTTTCCAGGTGCTGGATCCGAGGACATGCGGACGGCAACCGCAGGTTATTAATTCGTTTACCAACAGCCGCATTGCCTCAGGGTCGGGTGATTTGAATTCTTACATTACGGCCGTTGATGACGGGGATGTGGTATTGGCCTTTACCATCGGGTACCCGGGCTTTGCGTCCTGGTCGGCGGCAACTCGTAATAAGCTGACCGAAATTGGATTGTCGGCCGACGAGATCGACAATTGGCAGGTGGGTGAACCCATCATCATTCTCGGGCGGAAAGGGGCTGACCCAGGGACAGCCAATGTGTTCAGAGCAAGTGGTACGCCTCCCGGCGAACAGGATTTAACGTTATTGGAAACCGTCATCGGGTATGAGACCAGTGCCCGGCTGGAGAGTACCCTGATTGGACCCGCCTCTGAATGGAGCCAGCTCTTCCAGCATATTGCCAAGGAGCCGGCAGACCAGACGCAGTTGGCCTTGCTTGGTGTCACACTCAACGGGCAGGAGACGGTATTGATAAACGACATTGCATCGGCCACTACCGATTTAACCGGTATCGATCCGGTTATGTACCCCTTCCTGCGTTTGCGACTGGAAATGACAGATGAAAAGGATTTTACCGCTCCACAGGTAAGTGACTGGCTGGTGAGTTATGAAGGCGTGCCTGAAGGGTATCTGCTTTCTTCGGCCATTCAACCCCCGCAAGTAAACCTGGAGGAGGGGGAGACCCTGGAGAATGAGTTTAAATTTATAAATATTTCTTCCAGAGCATTCTCCGACTCTCTGACCGTTTCTTATGAATTGTTTAACCGGACAACCCGGACGGAAGTAACACAGGATATTTCTATCAAAGCCCCTGCACCCGGAGATACCACCCGCTTTTCTATTCGCACAGAGACTGCGGGGAATGCCGGGGAACTGGATTACCGCGTCTTTGTAAACCCTTTTTTACAGCCCGAACAGTACTATGATAACAACTTACTTGACCTTGGTGCGTATTTACAAGTAAACCCGGATGACGTAAATCCGGTCATTGATGTGGTTTTTGACGGAGAATATATCATGGACGGAGATATTGTATCACCAACGCCACTTATTTCTGCCAGGTTAATGGATAACAATGATTTCCTATTAAAGAAGGATACAATTGGGGTAAATTTATTATTTAAGGAGAATTGTCAGGGATGTACATTCCGAAGGATTTCGTTTAGTTCGGCCGTATTGAATTGGTTTCCTGCAGAGGAGGATGAGCCTTTCCGACTGGAGTTTCGACCGGAGCGCCTGGAGGATGGCTTGTATACCCTGCAACTTGAAGCGGAAGATGCCAGCGGTAATATTGCAGGTCAGGAGCCGTATGAGATCAATTTCCAGGTAATTAACGAATCCACGATTACTAATTTTTACCCGTATCCCAACCCATTTTCGACAAGTACGCGGTTCGTCTTCACCCTCACTGGGGGTGAGGTCCCATCCGGGATCAAGATACAGATCATGACCGTAACAGGTAAAGTGGTGAGGGAAATTACCCAGGATGAACTTGGACCCATTCGCATCGGAAATAACATCACCGATTATGCCTGGGACGGCAGGGATGAATTCGGGGATCAACTGGCCAATGGAGTCTATCTGTATCGGGTCGTACTACAGTCTGCCGGTGAGGCTTTTGAGCACCGGGCAA
>CAYGOW010000403.1:594-3742 GCA_964351425.1 uncultured Roseivirgaceae bacterium | reverse complement strand
TCCGTCGTTTGACGAGATGCGGGCGGAGGATGACGAAGCCGAGCCCTACGTGCTGTTGACCATTACCGATGCGGACGGCAATCCGGTAGACCGGATGAAGGAGCCCGCGAAGAAAGGCATGCACCGGACGACCTGGAATTTACGGTATCCGCCGACCTCGCCGGTGATGCTGAAGCGGAATGAGCCCGAATTGCCCTGGGAACTGGAAGATGACGGTCCGTTCGTGTTGCCTGGCACCTATTATGTGAGCCTGGGGACCGTAGTCGACGGAGAATACACCGAGCTGGCCGCGAAAGTACCCTTTGAAGTAAATACCCTGGACAACACGACCTTGCCGGCCGAAGACCGTGCAGCGTTGGTAGCGTTTTTAAAAGAAGTGGAAGAATTGGGCCGTTCGGTGTACGGCGCTGTGCGCGTCCAGCGGGATTTGAAGACACGTATGGATTTCCTGAAGACAGCGATTCGCGAAACGCCATCCGCCCCGGTGGAAATGATGGAAGAAGTTCGGGAGGCTGAGAAGAAGCTGAATGACATCAGCCGTGCATTGAACGGCGATGCAAGCCTGTCCAGCCGGCAGTTTGAGACCATGCCATCGATTACCGAACGAATTGGAAATATCTCGTACGGCATGTGGTATTCCACCTCGGCCCCGACCAAAACAGCGCAAATGAATTACGACATCGCCGCAGAGGAATTTACGCCCGTGTATAATGACCTGAAGGCTGTGTATGATGACGTCCGGAAGATGGAAGAGCAGTTGGAAGGGTACGGGGCGCCGTATACGCCGGGCAGGTTGCCGTTGTGGGAGTAGATTCTTTTGCCCCTTTTTCCAGTCGATGAAAAAGGGGCGAAAAAATCTTGAAACAATGAAAGCTTCCACGCGCAAGGCCAACGCTGGCCCGCCATTGTTTCGGGCCGGCGCGCCATAAATAGCCGTCCCCCCTGGAGGGGGGTTAGGGGGGTGTCAATCACTGTCAGGATGAAATGATAACAATGAGAATATAACACCCCTAAAGTCCCCTCAAGGGGACACGGAGATACTATGAGGAAGTCGGTGACCGTTACACCCCCATGGTATCGGGCCGGAGCGCTTGGGTGATAAACAATGAAGTACGTCACCCCCGTCCGATTACCTGATCGGGTGCAATTATATCCAGACGGGGGCCTTGCAGCGGAGATGCTGGTGTACATGATAGGAGGTCCCTGCCTACCGGCAGGCAGGCCCGATTCTCAGTAGTTCGGTCCGCATTGAATATCCGTTCGGGGATGACGAACTAATAAAATACGTCATCCCCGTCCGTTGTTTACATGAGGACCGTAATGCATCCAAACGGGGACCCAATAATCCCCATCCTATCCTTATCAATCAGTCCCAACAAAATTGGCTCTTCCAAAGAATCTTCGGTTCACGAAGTTATTGAGGTTGGAACCAAACCGATAATTAAATCCAAATCGGGTATCGATGTTATACGCTGAGGGCAGGGTTACTCGCCCGCTCAGAATATCCTGTTCGGTGTAATCTCCTGCTGCCAGGTAAATCTGGTCCTTTACGTAGTTGCCTTCTGCCCTGACATAAAAAGAAAAATTCCCGGTGACACGGACTTCGGCACTAATATTCAAACCTGTGGACCAGGAGCTGAAATCATCCAGGTAATTTCTCACACGATATCCTATTTCCAGGTTTCCCCAACGTTGATTAAGTCCGAGACTGGCTCTCAAACTATGGAGGACCCTGGTTTCTTCCGTCTCACCGTAAATCGTTTCTTCGACATATTGATTATTCCTGACTTCAATCCCATAGTTCACTCGTAGAAATTTGGAATTCTGCTCTGATTCCGGAAAAAAATTGTACTCTACAGCAGGTCTGATGCTGGTCTGAAACTGATAATTAAGGCGGGTGTTCTGACGCCCTGCAATATCATATCCATACGACCATTGGGGGGAAATAGACTTCACAAGCTGGTGACTAAATCCAAATTCTGATACATCAAAATTATTCTCCACTTCATCGATGATCGGGTTGCCGTCTTCATCAAGAACCGGATCCCCATTTTCATCAACTCTTGGTACTTTTTGAATCGTTCTTCTCAGCCTTTCATCTATTCTCCCGGTAAGGGATATTTTCCATTCATCCGTGATTCGGTTAATATTGATGTCTCCACCAAAATTGATTTGACGGCTCAATTCCTCCAATTCAATGTTCGCGTCACTACCCACATTAATAACCCAGTAATTCCAGGGATCAACGGTTTCCTCCACTGCGTCTTCCGTAAAATCAGGGTCAATCTTCATATCAATTTCGATCTCCTCTCCAGCTGTGGTTTTCGCAACAAACGGAGCTAAGCCTAATTTGATAAACCGTGTTAGTTTTTCCCGCATTTCAAAGTCGGTGTCCGTCTGTTTGTTATTTACATAGAGGGTGTCTGTTCTTCCCGCATGAATGTTTTGCTGACCAATAAAAATCAGTTGATATTGTCTTCCGCCTCCACCAGACGTGTTATTGTTAATCAGCACAAAGACATCCGCCTTTTGATTATCCCTGTAGAAGTCAACGGCCGTAATTTCCGTTCTGATAAAATCTAAATCACAGCCTCCGTCCCAACGTTCACAGCCATCGATAAACACCCGGAGTTTATCGGGAGGGCGGGAAGTATCAAGCAATGTCTGACTGATGGCAGGAGCACTGAACGAAAAAAATGTCAATAGTAATAAAAGTGGTAATATTCTCATTGGATTAGAGGTTATTCAGGTGGATAACCCTCTTAAGAGCGAGGTTAGACGCAAGTTATCAACATTAAAAGTGCGTTTTGCCGTTATTGTTCGAAAATGAGTGGACATTTTACATGAAGAAGCAATGAAAATGATGATCGGTCTTTTGCCAAGAAAAAATGTGAGTCAAGGGGGGGTGTGGTTGGTAGGCGAAGAGAAGGGGAGAATGGGTCTGGGTCGCGTGTCCCTGTGTCCCCTTGAGGCCAGCCGGCAGGCTGGCGCGCCTTTGTCCGCCGAAGCTTAAGCATAAGTGGATCAGATCGTGGACTACCAGCCCGCCTCAACCAACCTGTCATCCTGGGGCTGGGAGCGGAGCGAGCAGAGCCCGGGATCCCCTCACTATGAAAGCCAGTCTTCGTAGCCAGGAGATCCCGGAGAT
>CAYGOW010000403.1:0-584 GCA_964351425.1 uncultured Roseivirgaceae bacterium | reverse complement strand
AGCCAAGCCACAGCCTGCCTGCCGGTAGGTAGGGATGACAGGTTGGTGGAGAGGTCCCGGGTTATGCTTCCTTTGGTCGCATCCCCAGCCTGCCTGCCCTGCTCCGCCAAGGCTACGCAGGCCGGAGACGGCAAAGGCAGGGATGACAGGTAAGAAGACGAAACCTTTCCCCTCACTTTTCCGTCAATAAATTGAAACCTATTTTAACTTATGCTTCTTAACTACCTCAAGATCGCGGTGCGGTCATTGCTCAAGAATCGTTTTTTCACTTTCATTAATCTTCTTGGTCTCTCGTTAAGCATGGGCGCTGCCCTGCTGATCTTCCTGTATACGTCCCACGAACTCACCTATGACCAGTTCCACGCCAACAGCGACCGGACGTTCCAGGTGATGGGCAAAATGAATTACGGGGGTATGGATATGCAGATGGCCGGTCTGAGTGCATCATTCGGACCGCGTGTCGCCGAGGAGGACCCGCGGGTGGAGCATGCCGTCCGGGTGTTCAATCCGGGTAAGACTATCGTGAAAAACGAACAGGACGAATCCTGGTTCGTGGAGAATCTCCTCTTCACCGACCCGTCCTT
>CAYGOW010000402.1:0-3751 GCA_964351425.1 uncultured Roseivirgaceae bacterium | reverse complement strand
TTCTCCAGGGGGGACATAGACCCTTGATGCTGCATCGGCCGAACTGAGTGCTCCGCCGTTCTGGTTGCTCCCTTGTGGCGTACATCCGGCGATGAAAATTGCTGCCGGCAGGAGTAAGCTTAATACTGGAATTATAGATTTCATGACATTCTGATTTAATTGTTTTCGTTTGGGTTGACTGATCGCAGGTATTCCAGGATCTTCCTGGACTGCTCTTCAGAAATATTCTGATCGGCCATGGGCGAGATATATTCTTTGAGCAATTCCCTGGCATCAGGGTCTTCCTGGACCATCTGCGTCGGGTTCATGATCATGTTCATAATCCACTCAGGAGAACGCTGGCTGGTGACTTCCTGAAGTGCGGGGCCGATATATCGCTTGTCCATTTTATGGCAAGCAGTGCACATGTTCTCAAAGATTTCTTTGCCTTCCGCGGCCATTGCCTCATCCAGTGGCCCTAACGTCACGGATGTCACCGGACCAATGCCTTTATTCAGCATAGGGTCTTTTTCTGCTACGGTTTCCATCGTTGAGGACGTTGGCTCAGATGCCGCGGAAGTAGATGTTTCCTGCTGTTCCCCGCCGCCACAGTTGGCCAGTATAAGGCCCAGGGCGATCAGGAAGGGAGAAAACTTCCATAGGGTATATCTTCGTTTCTTGCTTTGCATGACTTTGTTTGTTTGTACAGGTCAAAGGTACCTGTACACCCAGAGGCATACTTATGATTTCAATCATAAGGAGAGGATTCGTCATCTATTTTTTTAACTTGGAAGGAAACTTGGATAATATGATACCAGCGCAATTACTGGAAGCCTATGGTGCCCGCCGCAAGCAAATCAATAAGAATGAAATCTTGTTCAATGAAGGAAACAGGGCCTTATTTTATTGGCAGGTGATCAGTGGTAATATTCGAATGTTCAATTTTAGCGAGGACGGACAGGAATTTACCCAGGGAATTTTCGGACCGGGCGATAGCTTTGGGGAACCCCCTCTTTTTTCAGATTTTGACTATCCCAGCAGCGCCATAGCAGTTGAAGATGCTGAACTATATAAGTTGAAGAAGAAAAATCTTCTCAATTTACTACGAGAGAACTTTGAAGTCCACCTGGAAATCACCGCTGCGCTAAGTAAACGTCTGCAGTACAAGGCTATCATTCTACGGGAAATGTCATCTCACCCTCCTGAACACCGTATATTGACCCTTATTGATTATTTGAAATCTGAGAACGCAGGAGAGGATAAAGGGTTTTATGAAGTTCGGCTTACCCGACAACAGATTGCTGATATGACCGGCCTCCGTGTGGAAACAGTGATTAGAAGCATCAAGTCCATGGAGGAAAAAGGAGAGGTGAAAATCGAAAATCGGAAGGTGTACCGGCGGATTTAATCAGTTAACTCTCTTCCAATGCAAGACTGTTCAGGCACAGCCGTTGATGGCGGTAACTTATTAAACTTGTTTTTACCTGCTGTACAAGGGGTAATTTGTCTTTGCCTGTTAACAGGGTGGTTTGGGGCAAAGAGCCAGGAGATTACTCTGTTGAACAGTACCGATTCCTTGCCCATTCCTTACGCCCATATACAGGGAGATCAATATATGGCGGTATCCAGCCTGGAAGGAATCATTCAGATTCCCGGATGGCTTGACAGGGAGGATACGCTTCGTATCAGTTGCGTTGGATTCAAGCTCAAATCTGTTTTTGTGCCGGCTCAGGACGCTATTGTCTGGATGGAGGAATCAGTTACTGAACTCCGGCCGGTGGTTATCTCCGGGTTGTCATTGACTGAACGCCTTTTCCGGATTGTAGAAAATGCAAAGCTGGGAAAGCAGGACCTGGCCGGACTAAAAGGCACCTACTGGCGTGGTGTTTTTGAAGAGGGGCAGTTGGTAGAGCGTTATGTGGCCGCTCTTTCCTATCAATCGGGAGAATGGGTGGCAGACTCGGTGCAGGTGGCAGAGGGTTGTGCCGCCTATGACTTATCCAGCCTTTCGGATGCTTTTTCCCTGTTTGATCAGAACCACGTCAGTCCACCACTCGCCAGCCTGAAGAGGTCCAATGAGGACTTATGGAAATATCGGCTCGTGGAACAAAGATTGGAAGGGGGTGAGCTTATTTCGTTGATCCAGGCAGATTTTTATTCTCCGAAAAATTTTGTGGATCATACCTTCCGCATCTGGCTCAATGAAGACCAAAAAGAGATTCTGCGCATTCAATTTGATTACGCCTGGAACCTTGAATTTCCGGTGACCCTGAATGATCAGCGTGGGCTGGAAAGTGATTTAAGGACCTATCAGGGTACTATTCTTTTTGACGCAGGGATTCCCCTGTACCTTGACGCCCGGTATTTACTCGAAGTCTGTCCGAAGTTTGACGCCGGCGAATGTATGGAGCAGGAAGTATACCACGAATTTTTCCTGCAACAAACGGATCGTTCGGTACTACCGGTTAATGTCAGTTTCTTTGAATATATTACGAAAGGACTAATGTGTGATTAAGACCTCTTGAAATGGCCCGAGTAAACCCGATAACAGACAATATACCCTACCAGCACTTTTTTGAATTAAACGCGGAAAACCGTGTGCAGGTAGCCCGCATTCAGGCTGATTACAGCCAGGTGCCCTGGTTGTCGCACCCGCATCATTTGGGGTATTACAGCCTGCGGTTTGTCCACCGTGGGCACGGGACTATCTACATCGATCATATGCCTGCTGAGATTACCGATAACTGGGTAATGCTGGCAACTCCTGAGCAGGTAAGCTGGATGGATATCCCGGAAAATTCAGAAATGGATGTAACGGTGGTGGCATTCAATGAATTTTTCATTGATTCCATGGGGTTGCCGCCAGATGTTCAATCGCTGGTTCTCGGAGAATGGTCCCACCTGCATCGCACGCTTTCGGATAAGGAGGCCAAACGGTTTCTTCGGTACCTGGATCTCATTCAGGATGAATTTCTGGAAGGCCCGGAGAATGTGGAACTGATCATTGCGGGACTCATCAAGTCTTTGTTACTGCATCTGATCAGGATAACGCCGCCTGAGCCAGGGAATCGGATGTATATGAACTTGTACCGGGAGTTTCTCGATTTGCTGAAGAAGCACTTTATGTCGCATCACCTGGTGACGGATTACAGTGGAATGATGGGGATTACCGAAAAACAGCTTAACCGGTCGTGCAAGTCCATAACCGGTCAGACCGCGTCGGAAGTGATTCAGCGTCATATTGGTCATGAAGCTAAGCGTCTTCTTTATTATTCGACAAATACCATAAAGGAGATCAGTTATCACCTGGGGTATCACGACCCAGCCCATTTCAATAAGTTCTTTAAAGGGATGTACGGCATGACGCCCGGGGATTATCGGAAAGTCCTCTAAGCGTCGTTTCTGGCCATTTCGTCTGATATATACAATTTATACCCTTGATTTTACTGTATACCCTGCCTGATTCTCCCGTTAATATATATGAGAAGAATGGAAGAGTAGAAAGCATGACACCTGGGAAATGGGTCGGGTAGAGGAGGATGATAGATGAAGAGATACCCGGTAAGGTGGCCCTGGATGGATGAGGCGAAGTGGCTTTGAGATGGATTATGGCCAGAGGGATTCCAGGGCGCCTTTTAATAGAGAAAAGATTTGATGTTTGGGGTTTGTTGTTAGACCGCACCTTTGACCTGGGTGCGGTTTTTTTTATTCCTGCTATTGATTGGTTTTCATTTCCACGAAAAGCATTGAGGTTTTATGAAGAGACATAATT
>CAYGOW010000401.1:0-3882 GCA_964351425.1 uncultured Roseivirgaceae bacterium | reverse complement strand
AACCAATGCCCCTACCAGGTACCTGGGATCGGCTTCGAATGAAATTCAGTTTACTGATTTCGGACTGAATATTGACTGGATCATGCTGAATGGCACGCGGTACTTCCCCGTGAGTGATTTGGTGGAGCCTTTTGTCGGTATGGGAATTGGAATGGGCATCTTTTCGCTTAGTAACCCTGATACGGGAAGGAAAGATTCGGCCACAAGATTTGCCTGGCAGATACGGGGAGGTACCAATCTATGGATAAGTGAACGGGTGGGTCTGCGAATTCAGGCTTCATTGTTTTCCGCAGTACAATCCTTTGGCGGAGGCTTTTATTTTGGTACTGGCGGCAGCGGGGCTGGAATTTCAACCTATAGCAGCATGTACCAGTTTGGGTTTGACGGCGGACTAACTTTTCGCTTGAGAGAATAAACGCTATTCGTCCATAAAATCACAGGAAGAGTTAAATTGGGTTTGGGCATTTTCGTAGCCCATTTCCGAGGCCTGCTTTAAATCCTTACAGCCATCAAAATTATTGTTGATCTGAATTTTTGCCATTCCACGATTATAATACGTTTCCGGATCATCTGGATAAAGATTAATTGATCGTGTATACGCATCTATGGCCTGGGTATATTTCATTTGGTGATAATAGCTATTTCCAAGATGATCATGATAGATCGCTTCTCCCGATTCCAGGTCAATTGCTCGCTTGAAATAAACCGTGGCGCTTATATAATCTTGTAAATTATAATAAATCATACCTAAATCGTCAATAGCGTTTGCATCCGTTGAATCGCGCGCGATTATTTCTTCATATGCGGCAATAGCATCATCAGATCGCCCTAGTTTGGATAAAGTATAAGCTCGATTATAGAAGGCTATTGTTAGTGAGGGTGCGATGTCAATAACCTTTTCAAAGTCTGCTAATGCCAGGTTGTATTGATCTGATTGAAAATAGGCCAACCCACGATAATTATAATGGTTGCCACTCATTGTCCCTAAACTATCTGCCTTTGATAAGTACAAAATGGCACTATCGTATTGCTCCAGTTTGAAAAATAATATCCCAAGTTTACCCGCTATACTCATGTTATCAGGGGCAAGGGCATAACCTTTTGCGAAGTCGTTTTTAGAGGCTTCGAGCTGATTCAGCGAATAATGGATTTCTCCTCTCCAGTCAAAATTACCTTCATCCGTATTGTTAAGGGCAATCGCTCTGTTAATGTCTTCCAAAGCAGATTCATATTGCTCAAGTTTATATTTTGACGAGGCCAGATTCTGCCATATAATGTAGTCATCTGGATTTTTTTCGGTTGCTAACTGATAGTTGGCCAAAGCCCTGAAATAGTCTCCTTTCCGATAGTAGACATTTCCCAATTGGTTTAAATACACATCACTGTTTGGCTTTTTCTCCAGGGCCAATTTATAATTAGTGATGGCTTTATTTAAAGAATCCGGGCTTTCAGTATAATTTGATTGCTTTTCGGCTAAGTTAAAATAATCTTCGGCTGTTAATTCGGGTGTGTTGTCTTGAATTAATGGCTTAAGAGAGTCTGGTAGTGCAAAATATTTCTCATCAATATTTACATTCATTGACAATTCACGGATATCCATTCTCAGATTGTCGTCTTCAGAGACAATAACCCGGGGAAATAAGTATTCGCCCAACAGCTGATAATCCAGGTACCATTCTAAGGTTGTAGGATCAATAAAGAGTTTGAGTAATCCTGACTTTTTATCAAAAAAAAGCGTTTGATTTTGATCATCATTCTCAAGAACCACTCGCCGGAGCATTAATGAATCCACTTGCAAATCATTTACGTACCGAACCCTCATGTCGGATTCTGGATTCACTTCGTTTCTTAAAAGTTTATTAAACAAACTGTTTTCGCCATTCTCAGAGGAATTCTTTACTGTTCTTGTAACCTGATTTTCCATTGGGTTATACGTAGTTGAATATTTTTCATCTTGTAACATCAGAAATGTAGTGTTCATAAAGTCCATCTGCATTCTAAGATAATGAGGTGGCATGAACGTTAACTCAAATGGAAATGATATCCCGCTCTGTATTAATTTGCCCCGGATTTGAGCATTATCAAACTCATTTAATATTGATTTAGAGGATAATTTTCTATTTAATTCATCAATGAGTGCCTGATTACGACCTTCCCAGAATTTCCTGAAGTGTTTTAGAGTAAAATCCTTTTGGTCAAGGTTTACGGATTCAATGGTAGTGAATTCCATTACCTGTTTATCGCCATTGAAAATTTGAGTTCCTTTAAGCAGCAGGCCGCCTTTTGTAAGCACGAGTTCATCACTCCAATGGGCATATTTGTGATTTGAAAATTTAGATGGGTCAAAGAACTGCTCTACCGAATAAATTCTTTCAAATGATCCATACTCATTCTTTCCTTTCATTAGAAATGCCTCATATCCTTTGTAGGTAAAGACACTGTCTATCACTTCAAGGCTTAATAGTTTGTAATCCGAAACACCTGCATCCCTTGAAGTTATGTTTCCCGATGTTTCCAATATTTCCATGGTATTCTCATCAGCCCGGTATACAGTGATCCATTCAGGACCGGCATCAGTGATATAGCTGTAGAATCCATCCCCTATCCAGTACTCATTATAGACAACACTTGAACCATGTGGATCTAAAGTCGACGAATCTCCTTCGGTTATATAGCTGGTCTTATAAGTAATGTGAACTTGTGCGTGGGTGACAAGAATCTGGGCGAATGTGAAAAAAATTGAAAAATACAGGCTTGCAAATAGCTTCATGTGATAGGAGAGTGATTGTCATAAAAATTAGCAGATCAATAATGCTGGTCCATTTACAAATTTCCAAATGAAACATTAATATTTTCCCACATGCATCATAGATTTAATGGATCAATACATTTTTCCCATATTCATGCGGCAAGGATAGATCTTCAGCGGGAAGCAGATGATTATGAATTCAGGTTTTACGTTGTCAGACAGATCTGATCGTGGAATCAATTGAACCAAGGCAAATAATTCATTGAGCATGATATTATACGACCCTGGAACATTTAATTATAATCCGATCGTATTTCCGGGCAGGCCTTTATGAATATTTCTTTTCAGGTTACACCGGATTTCGTACATTTCCGGCATGAAATATATTGCCTACTTATTCCTGCTACTCTTATTGCCGGCCTGTAACACCGGATCGTCGGAAAATGGTGAAACTCAGGTGTCCAATGACCTTCCGGATATGCCGGTAAGATTAACCACCGGATCCTTCATTCAGATGAACAGGCTCAATGGGAAATCCATACTTGTACTGTTTCAGCCGGACTGCGATCATTGCCAGCGTGAAGCGACCAGGATGCGTGAAAACCTGGAAAGTTTTAATGAGTACAAGGTATATTTCATATCGAGTGCCCCCCTGCCCGAACTGCAGCAATTTGCAACCACGTACGGACTGAGCAATGCGGCCAATTTTTACTTCGGAACTACGGATGTCAATAACATCATTGAGAAATTCGGTTCGATCCCTACGCCTTCCATGTACATTTATTCGGAGAATGGAATGCTGAAGAAAGAATTTATCGGCGAGGCAGCTATTGAAGATATACTCGGCGCCATCTGATATATAGTGATCGGGGGGATCGCCTTTAACCTTCGCAAGAGCTTCGGCTAACCTAGTCCGCGATCCTTTTTGGTGGGCGTTAGATATTCAAACCCTGGATTCACCTGGATTATGTCGGTCTCTGCCCGACGTAGCCCGCCCATAAATCAAATCTTCTAAATCTGTTAAGTTGATTGCAACTAAGAAGCCCACCTTCGCTTGTTCAGAGCTTCGGCGGGCGAAGTCGGGGTGAGAGGATTCGAACCTCCGGCCTCTGCGTCCCGAACGCAGCGCGCTA
>CAYGOW010000400.1:0-3885 GCA_964351425.1 uncultured Roseivirgaceae bacterium | reverse complement strand
ACTTCCGTTGTTACATCAATGGTAAGATGTTTTATTTTCTCCACGTACCAGAGCTGGTAAAATACGTTGTTTTCCGCATCCAGCCTGCCCGCTAGTCCGGAGGATGCAGGATCTGCTTTAATATCAAAATCTAACAGGCGCAAATAGGGCCGGTTCATCGGACGGAAAAACAGGTAATGGGTACGGGGAAATACCTCTCCGGTGTACTTGTATTCGGTGGTGTGGCGTATTTGAATCTTCATCAGGAGGATTTACGCAGCATTGCTGTCGCATCATCGTCTCGCAGCGCCCGGTCCAGGACTTTTACCGGAAGTTTTTCTATTCCTTCCCGTAGCCGTTCGTTCCAGAATTCCGCAATATGACCAAGGTCTTTCTCCTCAAAACGATGCTCGATCAGGTTATAGGAATCCTTCTCAAGAACTACGGTATCAATGGGGTAATCCACATCATTGGCCGATATACGCGTTGCATCGAACGACAGGAACCCGCTCTTTAAAGCAAACTCCAACGAGGAATCATAGGTGAGCGAGCGTCGTAATATGGGCTTACCAAATCCTGAATTCCCGATAATTACATAGGGGGTATTCTCTCCCACTTCTATCCAATTTCCCTGAGGATACAACATATAGAGTTTCGGCGACTCGTCCTTTTCCAGCTGTCCGCCAACAATCGCATACAGGTTGAATGCCATGCCTGAATCTGCCAGATCCGCCTTGTCTTCCGCAGCCACTCTTTTCACCTGTTCTCCAAACTTATTGACTGCTTCATGAAGTTTGTGAAATGTTTCATCTTCCGATTCTATGACTTCGCGAAAATAAGTTATCGCCTTATCGCGCACACTTCGCAAGCCTGATGTCATGATAAAAAAGCTGTGTCGGTTCCGGTTGATTGTAAAAACCTTTTTCGCCGTGGTCGTTTCCGTACCAGAGGTAATTCTGGTATCGGCTAACCCGACAATTCCAGCTTTCGTAATAATCCCGAGACAATAGGTCATTCCTGTAAAGTTTGTTCTTGCACGAAGTTATTCTTTATACGGAAGAAACAATCATAAATCTCATCAGATATTGTATTCAGCTTGATCTGCAAGTTATCAAGGTATTCATGCAGTCCGTGCTGGACCACATCGCTGATGTCATCGTATTCAAGCTGTGATCGCAATTCTCCCATACGTTTTTCAGCTTTATTGGAGAATCCTTTTTGGCTGCTTCCTGAAATATGATGCAGACAATTTTCTGCCTCGGTAAGGCAGAAATAAATTGATCGAGGAAATCGGGTATCCAGCACCAGGAAATCCACCAGCCCGGTAGGGGAAATATTGCCGTAAAACCGTCTGTAGGTATTGTACCCACTCACGGATTTTAACAACGCCACCCAGTGCAGGTCATCGAGGGGTGAACCCACATCGTCCGGACTCGGAAGGATATAGTGATATTTCACATCCAGCACCCGCGATGTTTTATCGGCACGCTCGAGGAATTGACCGAGGTTTACCCAGTACCACCCTTCGGTGCGCGCCACACTGTTGTCAGCGATACCATAAAGCAATTGAACGCCATACTTGATGCCCCGGATAAAATCACTGGGGTTTTCATGCTTCCAGACCTCATCCCTCAAGCCGTCCTTCATGGTCAAATAAACCTCATTCAGCTTCTCCCAGGTCTCCTTGGTAAGGTTTTCACGAACCATCCGGGCATTCTCCCGTGCTTTGGCAATGGAGGAATAAATCGAATTCGGATTCTCTTCATCAAACGCCAGAAAATAAATGGCCTCGGTTCGCACGTATGTATCATGCCCTTCTTCGTATACCTGTTGATCCCCGGTTGCCGCAATAAGCGGTGCCCACTGCTCATCCACGCCCGGGGGCAGATCCAGCGATAAATTAAAGTTGACCTCAATAAAACGCGCGTAGTTTTCCGCACGTTCGACGTATCGGCCCAACCAGTATAATGAATTAGCTACTCTACTTAACATATAATGTCTTTATCTATTGATTATTCGTATAAAACCCAGGTATCCTTGCTGCCTCCACCCTGGGAGGAATTAACCACCAGCGAACCCTTCACCAGTGCCACCCGCGTCAATGCTCCTGGAATTACCTCAATATTTTCTCCGTAAAGAATATAAGGCCGCAAGTCTACATGACGGCCTTCAATGCGCTTATCGCTCATGGTCGGCACGGTTGACAAACTCAGGGTTGGCTGGGCAATGTAATTATTTGGATTACCCTTGATCAGTTCCCGAAACTTCGCGTGGTCTGCTTTGGTCGCTTTCGGTCCGATCAGCATCCCGTAACCGCCGGCCGCATTGGTTTCCTTCACCACCAGGTCTTCAATATTATCCAGCACATATTTCCGGTCTTTTTCCTCCCGGCACAGGTACGTTGGAACATTCTCAATGATAGGATCTTCGTCCAGGTAATACTTGATGATCCGAGGAACATACGCATACACGGCCTTATCATCCGCCACTCCCGTGCCCGGCGCATTGGCTAATCCAAGGTTGCCGGCCTTAAATGCATCAAAAAGACCCGGCGTTCCCAGCATACTTTCCTTATTAAAGTGCAACGGATCCAGGAATGTGTCATCAATTCGGCGATACAATACATCGACCTGGCTCAACCCACGGGTCGTATGCATATATACTTTCTTGTTCTGGACTACTAAATCCTGTCCGGATACCAGTTCGACCCCCATCTGCTGGGCGAGATAGGAATGCTCGAAGTAAGCGGAATTATATACCCCCGGCGTCAGAACACCTACGACAGGCTTTTCCTTGTCACTCAGGTGCTGCAGCATTTTCAAAAGCTTAAGCGGGTAATCCGCAACGGGCCGAACGCCAAGGTTATTGAACAAGTTGGGAAACACCCGCTTCACAATCTCCCGGTTTTCCAGCATGTAGGAAACACCGGACGGACAGCGCAGGTTATCCTCCAGCACATAGAATTTTCCGTCATTATTGCGGACCAGGTCTGTCCCGGTGATATGACACCAAATGCCTTTCGGAGGGGTAAGTCCCACACAGGCCTCCAGGTAATCCTTGCTGCCAAGGATTAAATCTTCCGGAACAACCCCATCTTTCAATATTTTCCGGTCATTATAGATATCCTGAAGAAAAAGGTTGAGTGCATGAATGCGTTGTTCAAGGCCTTTTTCAACAACAGCCCATTCCTGCCCATTTATGATACGGGGGATGATATCCAGGTGGAGAATGCGCTCCATGCCCTCGGAGGCATGATACACATTGAACGTCATGCCCATGGACAGCTGGGATTTGTCTGTCGAAAATTGAAGTTGATTTAAACGTTTCTTGGGTATATCCAGTACCCTTTGGTGAAAGGAGTCATAATGTGCCCGGACATTTCCCGAGGCATCAAACATTTCATCATAGACTCCTTCCAACTTGTAATCTTTAAAATCCATCTAAGGTGATTTGAGGTTGTTGAAAGGCACAGAAGATACGATTTTTTGTTCGCATTATCAACTGAATAAAAAAAGAGGTGATCGGTCTCAGCTAACGGCGACTTTGGGAAGACTCATGGTTCCCTTCATGTACGTAACGGCATTCCCCTTCAACTTGACCCGGTCATCTTCCAGACTGCAATGAATCTGGCCCTGTCGCCGTGATAATTGGCTCGCGTGCAAGTCATTCTTGCCGAGGCGCTTGGCCCAGTAGGGCATCATGGTGGTATGCGCGCTTCCGGTTACCGGGTCTTCATTGATCCCGAAGGCCGGATAGAAACAGCGGGAGACAAAATCGACATCCCTGCCCGGCGCCGTAACAATGACTCCGCGGACAGGTAAGGTGGCCATTTTCTGAAAATCAGGGGTCAGGGCCTGCAGCTGTTCCTGTGAATCCAGGACGACCATCATATCGCTCTCGCCCTGA
>CAYGOW010000399.1:0-3896 GCA_964351425.1 uncultured Roseivirgaceae bacterium | reverse complement strand
GTTTGAAAGGGAGCCCAGCAGCTTCATCACGAGGATACGGCAGAGTGGGATGACAAAGGTCAATGCAAAAATCAGGATCATTACCTGCCGTATGGTATCCGGATTAATTGGTCTCACAACCTCCGGCATGTATAAGTAAAGCGATCCGATCAATAAGGTCGTCAACAGCAGCGGATGAAAAAGAAAAGAGAAGAAGAGCGCTAAATATCGTATCACTATAATTCCTTTCTCAATCGGGCCACGGGAATATTAAGTTGTTCCCGGTATTTGGCCACCGTTCGGCGGGCGATATTATACCCCTTTGCTTTCAGGAGTTTTTCCAGTTTATCATCTGACAGGGGCTTCGTCTTATCCTCATTGTCAACGATTCCTTTTAATTCATTCTTAACTTCTCGACTACTGACGTCTTCGCCACTATCGGTAGCGATTCCTTCGGAGAAAAAGTATTTCAAAGGAAAGATGCCAAAATCCGTCTGGATTGATTTACTGTTGGCCACGCGTGAAACAGTGGAAATGTCCATGTCGATAATATTGGCAATATCCTTCAGGATCATGGGTCGAAGCTTGGATTCATCGCCTTCCTGGAAATACTCATACTGAAAGTCAAGAATAGCCCGCATGGTGTTGAGCAGTGTATTCTGCCTTTGCTTTATGGCATCAATAAACCATTTGGCCGCGTCCAGTTTCTGCTTCACAAAGCTGGCCGTCTCTTTCAGCTTCTTGTCCTTTTTATTACTCTTGTCGTATGCGTCCAGCATATCTGAATAGGACCTACTGACCCGCAAGGCAGGGGCATTTCGAGAATTCAGGGCCAGTTCAAGTTTCCCGTTCGTATTAGATAAAATAAAATCTGGTATGAGGTATTGAGTACGTGCCAGTCCCGAAGAGGATCCCCCGGGTTTTGGGTTAAGTTTTCGGATCACTTCAATGGCATCTTTGATAAATTCCTCATCTTCGATATCCAGCTTCTTCATTATTTTATCGTAGTGTTTCTTTGTGAATTCATCAAAACACTCATCAAGGATTTTAATAGCGACAATTACGTCTATATTGTGCTCATGATCCGCTCGTCGCTCAAGTTGCAGCAGGAGACATTCCTGAAGGTTTCGGGCCGCAATCCCCGGTGGATCAAACCCCTGAATTTTACGAAGGATATCTTCCACTTCATCCAAATCCGTATCTATATTCTGTGAAAATGCAAGATCGTTGATAATCGAATCCAGGTCGCGCCTGATATATCCGTCACTCTCAATACTTCCAATTAGTTGTTTCCCGATAGTGAACTGTCGTTCATCCAGCCGCAGGAAACCGAGTTGATCCAGAAGTTGTTCGTTTAAGGTATTATTGGTAGGAATAGGCATATCCTTATCCTCCTCACTTCCGCGTCCGTCCCCTTGCATTTTATACCCGGCGAAGTCATCGTCCTGCAAGTAATCATCCACATCCAGCTCATCATCATTCGTTGTTTCCTCCTCCTGAAATTCATCCGCTGGATCGTCACTTTCTTCTTTTCCTTCTTCCAGAACAGGATTTTCTTCCAGTTCTTCCTCAATCCTGCTTTCCAGTTCAGCAGTGGGTATCTGCAAAAGCTTGATGAACTGTATCTGCTGGGGAGACAGTTTCTGTTGTAAACTTTGCGTTAAACCGAGCTTCTGCATAAGGTCTTTTTACTTCTTTTTAGAGCCTAATTAAAGTTAGTCAAAGTTATTATATTTCATTCATTCTTTGACAAAAAGCACAAATAATCGTTTTTTTGCGCACTATTTCAACGGTGTCAATTAATCGTTTCAAAAGCAAGCAAGATCGTGAGCAAAACATCCAGAATAAAGATCCGCACACTCCTTCAGGAAGCTCCTGTGGGTGAAAAGGTAACTGTTAAAGGTTGGGTACGCACATTTCGTAACAATCAATTCATCGCGATCAATGACGGGTCCACGATTCACAACTTGCAGGCTGTGGTGGACTATGCTTCCATGGATGACGCCATTCTTCGAAAAGTCAACACGGGAGCATGCATAGCGGTTGACGGTGAGGTCGTTGAATCACCCGGGAAAGGTCAGTCGGTAGAAATTAAAGTAGACACCCTTGAGATATTGGGAGAAGCTGACCCGGAGAAATATCCGCTTCAGCCCAAAAAGCATTCCCTGGAATTTCTGCGCGAGATTGCGCATCTGCGGGTACGCACCAATACGTTCAGTGCCATATACCGCATCCGGCATGAAATGATTTTCGCCGTTCACAAATTTTACCAGGATCGGGGTTTTCTTAACATTCATACCCCCATCATCACGGGATCAGATGCCGAAGGAGCGGGAGAAATGTTTCGCGTAACCACCCTTGACCCGGCAAATCCACCAAAAACAGAATCGGGAGAAGTGGATTATAAGGAGGATTTCTTTGAGAAAGAGACCAACCTGACGGTGTCTGGTCAACTGGAAGTGGAAACAGCCTGTCTGGCCCTCGGCGATGTGTATACCTTCGGACCAACATTCCGTGCCGAGAACTCCAATACTTCACGCCATCTGGCCGAATTCTGGATGATTGAACCGGAAGTGGCTTTCTGTGACCTGAAGGGTCTCATGGATCTGGCTGAAGAATTTGTCAAATTCCTGGTCACCTGGGCCCTGGAACACTGCGGTGATGACCTGGCATTCCTTGAAAAGCGTCTGGCTGACGAAGAAAAAAGTAAACCACAGCATCAGCGAAGCCCGATGGGTCTTGTCGATCGACTTACTTTCGTTCGGGACAATGAATTCGAAAGGATAACCTATACAGAAGCCATTGAGATTCTGCGGAATTCCAAGCCAAACAAAAAGAAGAAGTTTCAGTTTCTGATTGACAGTTGGGGAGCGGATCTGCAAAGTGAACATGAGCGTTTCCTTGTAGAGAAGCACTTCGAGAAACCGGTTATCCTGTACAACTATCCAAAAGACATCAAGGCATTCTATATGCGCCAGAATGACGACGGCAAAACCGTTGCGGCCATGGATGTTTTATTCCCCGGAATCGGTGAGATCATAGGCGGTTCACAACGTGAGGAACGGTTTGATAATCTTCAGCAACGCATCACTGAAATGGGTATTCCGGAAAAAGACCTTTGGTGGTACATGGAACTCCGGAAATTCGGCTCGGCTCCACACAGTGGGTTCGGGCTGGGCTTTGAACGTATGATTCAGTTTATCTGCGGAATGGGCAACATTCGCGATGTAATACCTTTCCCAAGAACACCGGGCAACGCAGAATTTTAATCAAAAAAAAAGCGCCTGATCAGCGCTTTACAAATTTATAGGTTTCAGTAAAATAGGATTTTTCATCCTTGATGGCCACCAGGTAGTACCCTGCCGGTAAATCCTTCACAAGAACTTCGTAGATATTATTCTCCTTTAATTCCACGTCCAGAGTAATTTCATTTCCGATAATATTATAAATCGTGATTTTAGGATCTTCAAGGGTGGAATTTTTGATTTCAATATGAAGATAATCCTCAGTGGGGTTCGGGAACAATTTTACAACATTCGGACTTTCGGTCATCGTTGACACTGAGAACCGCTCCAGTTCGCCCTGTGTTTGCGCAAAGGTACTGGCGCTGGCCAGCATACCTGCCCTGGTGATCGGCTTCCTGGCGCGCGACCTGGTGGAAATATACCTGCGCGACCTGCGCATCATTGCCATCACTACCCTGGTATTTGGCGGCCTGCTCTGGCTGGCCGATGTACTGGGCAGCCGGGTGCGCGGCCTGCAGCAGATGAACTGGCGCAGTGCATTATGGATCGGCCTGGCCCAGGCCCTGGCGCTGGTCCCGGGAGTATCGCGTTCCGGTATCACCATCACCGCGGGCTGCTTCCTGGGGTTTGATGCCGATGCCGCAGTTCGATTCTCTTTCCTTCTGGCCATCC
>CAYGOW010000398.1:3235-3897 GCA_964351425.1 uncultured Roseivirgaceae bacterium | reverse complement strand
TTTAATGAGCGTGTGATAGCGAAGTACATTGTCTTTGAGTTGCTTATAAAACGCGTATTGGTTTGCCGCCTCGTTATAAGTCGATTCAAAATCATCTTTGATGGACATGTAGAAATCATAATCCTTTTTATCCTTCTTTTTCACGTCAGCAGCATCCATGCCGTCAAACCGCTTATGCAGGTCGGCATAGATTCGGGTCAATTCGTATGTATCGACTTCCACATTGCCTTCGGCGCCGCCAATGAAGTTCCAGCCATAGCGATCGTCTACGTATCCGTTTTTATCATCATCAATTCCGTTGTCGGCGATTTCATCCTCATTGATCCAGATCTTTCCCTGAAGGTCTTCATGATCTATATCCACACCTGAATCAATAACGGCAACTATTACGGTTTTAGATTTACGCCCTTTAACCACCTCATAAGCCTTATCCACGCTCATACCCTGCACCCGATCACCATCGGGACTCCCAACAAACCAGTCTCTTGATGTATTCTGGCCATTTTCTGTATCCTGAGCTGTGACTGCTGGTACCATGATGACGGTGAACAGTCCGAACAGGAAGCTATTTGTTAAAAACTTATTCATTACTTACAATATCAATTTTACTGTTAATGATGCTAATATACAGCTAAACGTGTGATCTCACTAAATAAGACGTG
>CAYGOW010000398.1:0-3225 GCA_964351425.1 uncultured Roseivirgaceae bacterium | reverse complement strand
CCCAACGGCTTGAATATGGTATAAAGCAGGACTAAAATCTTACAAAGATGCGCTTAAGGGCAAACTAAAAAGGACCAGCGTATGTTTTATAAGTACCTTAGGATCATATAATCACTACCACTATGACCTTTTTTGCAATCTTATTATCAGTTGTCGGCTTTTTTACATTATTCTTCTTTTTTGTATTGCAGGCACACCATAACCGGGTATAGGGCATAGTATTTCTTTATTATATTTCTTCAAACAATTTTGATCTGTGTACCTTTATATGGAGTAACCTTTATTCCATTACATGTTAACAACGATCTCAACACTTCGCGACCGTTTTTTACACACCCGTAGTCAAACCGAGAAAATCTGCCAACCACTTACTCCTGAAGACCATGTGGTTCAGCCGATTGTGGATGTGAGTCCCCCAAAGTGGCACCTGGGCCATACGACCTGGTTTTATGAGGCATTTATCCTTACTGACCAACTCGATGGGTACAAGGTATTTCATGACGACTATGCCTATCTTTTTAATAGCTATTATGAAAGCAAGGGCAAACGAATGGTCAGGACCGATCGTGGAAATATCACCCGTCCTTCCGTCAAAGAAGTTATGGCGTATCGCAGTTATGTGGATGCCCACATGGAGACGCTACTCGAACAGGGCATTAATGAGAAGACAGAGGCTGTCCTGGAACTAGGATTACAACATGAACAGCAGCATCAGGAACTTCTGATGTATGATATAAAATACATTCTGGGAAATAACCCGTTATTCCCGGAGTATTCTCCTAGAAATGAACCCGAGGTGGAGCGTGGTATAAGCGACTTGGGATGGCTGGAGATTCCGGAGGGAATGTACGACATCGGCTATGACGGGCAGGGCTTTAGTTTTGATAATGAACATGGCAGGCATCAGGTATTTCTTCACCACTCAGCCATTGCCGATCGTCTGGTTTCTAACAAGGAATACATGAAATTTATTGAAGCCGGAGGCTATACAGATTTCAGCCATTGGTTGTCCGATGGTTGGGATTGGGTGAAGAAGGAGGAAGTTCATGCACCACTACACTGGCATAAAGACGGGTCGGAGTATAAGGTGTTTTCTCTCAACGGAGGGTTGGTTGATATGGATCCGGATGCTCCGGTGACGCATATAAGTTATTACGAAGCCGCCGCCTATGCAAAGTGGGCAGGATGTCACTTACCGACAGAATTCCAGTGGGAAGCTGCCGCTGGTATGTATGGCGATTCTGCTAAGGGCAATTTCCTGGAGAATGGAGCCATGGAGCCGATAGCGTCGGCGAAGAATCACCAGTTTTTTGGTGATGTCTGGGAATGGACCTCAAGCGCTTACTTGCCTTATCCTTACTACCAGGCCCCGGAAGGAGCATTGGGAGAATATAACGGTAAATTCATGGTCAATCAAATGGTTTTGCGAGGCGGATCGTGTGCCACACCGCGGGATCATATACGTAAAACGTATCGAAATTTCTTTCATGCCCCATTACGCTGGATGTTTTCCGGTATCCGGTTGGCTAAATACCTTTAATCTTATCAATGAACGAATCATTCGCCCGTGAGATTCTTGAGGGACTCACTTCAACACCAAAAAGACTGCCTTCAAAATATTTTTATGATAAGAATGGCGACAAGCTCTTTCAGGAGATTATGCAATTGGAAGAGTATTATCTCACTTCCTGCGAACATGAAATACTGACTACCTACAAGGATACCCTGTTGCATTTATTCAATGAAGGGGATAGGCCGTTCAACCTGGTAGAGTTCGGTGCCGGCGATGGATACAAGACAAAAATATTGCTTCGTTATTTTTTGGAGAAAGAAATTGACTTTGAATACGTGCCGATCGATATCTCGAAGAATGTACTTGAAATTTTAACCAATAACCTGAAAGAGGAACTTCCTGACCTGGCCGTTCGTCCGATCGTCAATGATTATTTCAGTGCGTTACATAACCTCCGAAGTAAGGGGAGAAGAAATATCATCCTGTTCCTGGGATCTAATATTGGTAATTTCTCCCAGGAACAGGCATTTGATTTCCTTTCCAGGATTTATAGTGAAATTAAGCGGGGTGATTTGCTCCTGATTGGCTTTGACCTTAAAAAAGACCCGCACGTAATCCTTTCTGCTTACAATGACGCAAAGGGAATCACGCGTGCTTTTAACATGAATCTGTTGCATCGTATCAATCGGGAACTAAACGCAGCGATTGATGTCGACAAGTTTATGCACTACCCGGTATACAATCCGTTGACCGGGACCGCAAAAAGTTATCTGGTCAGTGCGGAAATTCAGAAAATAGAAATTCAGGGACATACAATTGAGCTGGATGCCTGGGAAGCGATCCATACGGAAGTCAGCCAGAAATTTGCGCATTCCGATATCAACCGGATGGCCTCCCTTACCGGATTTACGGATCTGGAAAACTTCCATGATAAGCGCCAATACTTTGTGGATGCGCTCTGGAAGAAATAGAAAAGTGTATTGGTTATATTTTAATTCCTTAGTAGATTTGCGCCCTGCTCAGGCAGAAAAACTACCTTGTCATGCGCACGTGGCGGAACTGGTAGACGCGCCAGGTTGAGGGCCTGGTGGCCATTGCGGCCGTGGAGGTTCGATTCCTCTCGTGCGCACATCACCCTGCAGGTTTTGTCCTGCAGGGTTTTTTATTTTATGGCTTGGTAGAAAAGTCGTACAGGTTAAGATAGGTAGGATAGCCGGTTGTCCATGTGTATTCCCTGATCAGAGTACCCTCGCTGCCGACAATATCCCGAATGTTTTCCGTAGATAAAATAGGGTTCATCTCCGGCCTGATACCAATGAAGAGATACCAAGCCCTGCCATCAAGTTGGTCCAGATCGGCACGATAGGCCTCAGCCGAAGACAGGCTCTGAGGTGAACCCAGAATGTAATCATCAATTCCCACTCTCGGAGCGTAGTATTCCATTTGCAGGTCTCCGTCTGCATGGACATAGATGACATCACCAGGCTGCCGGTTTTCTTTGATAATCATAAGTGCCTCCCTGCCCGGTTCAACTATAAGCGGAAGGGTACCAATACCCAGTAATACGATCAGTAGAGAAGGCAGGATGAGGATGATAGCAACGGTATGTGCCATCCAGGGTTTGATACGCTTCCACCGGGTTGTAACTCGTTCCAGGAAAATAAAAGGGAATAGGACAAATGGCCAGAAAGCAAACATGCTTACACGATTTA
>CAYGOW010000397.1:2482-3907 GCA_964351425.1 uncultured Roseivirgaceae bacterium | reverse complement strand
CTGTCAATCACCACCAGCACCTTGCCGGTATTGGCAGCTGATTTTGGGTATTTGGAAGCCGTGACCACCACTTCCTCCAACCTGTTAGTCATGAGTGAATCCTGGCTTTGAGAATAATTTGGCGCCAGACACCAAAAGGCAATACAAGTCATTGCCCAGACTTTCAACTCCTTTTTCATTGTTAATTGTTAATGATGAATAAAAGGAGTAAAAGGCCGGAATGGATAGAAATGAACCATTCTCATGCTTTTTACCCGAAGCATAAATAAATGCAAGGTATTGGCAGGTCTCCTGGCTTGTACCCTGTAGTCCGTCTTCCCGTTTTACACAGTGACATGGTTGAACTACGCTTGGCGATACTAACAGTAGCGGGAACTGCTCCGGATTCTCACCGGATTCCCTTTTAATTCCAAATTAATGGTAACCAATACGGCACAAGGTTACTTAAAAATTTTGTATTACGACTGAATAATCAGTGGCAATCAGAAACTTCAATGCAGATAAGACCGATAATGGGTCAATCTGGATAAAGTAAAGATATATCTATTTTTATTTTTAGAGTTGTCTAATATTTTATTTAGCTTTGCCTTTACATTTATTTTTGTTCGGTGAAATGAGATTGCTGATTTTAGTACTATTTGTATGTAACGCGTGTATACTTAGCGGACAATCCATTGTTGGCCAGGTATACAATGACGAGGGTCCGTTACCCGGGGCTACCATCCAACTGAACGATCAGACAGGAACCATTACCGACTCATTCGGAAAGTTCAGGTTTGATAACCTGGCCCATGGCACGTATTCGCTCATCATAAGGAGTATTGGGCACAAAACCGTTACAAAGGAAGTTACCGTACCCGCACAGGAGGTGTCCATCTATCTTCCCATGAATAGCCTGGGATTACAAGAGGTGGTAATCACGGGATCCATGGCGCCTGTCTCCCTTAAAAATTCTCCGGTAAAAATTGAAGTGATCTCCTCTAAACATATCAATACATTTCTGCCATCTGCCTCTACGGGAATTATTGAGAGCATTTCCTTAATGAACGGGGTCCAGGAAGTCGTTGCCTGCGGCGTATGTTTCACAAGCAGCATAAGCATAAATGGCTTGCCCGGTCCCTATACCGCTGTCTTGCTGGATGGCACACCGATGTATGGAAACCTGGCCTCGGTCTATGGGTTGAATGGTATCCCGGCTTCAATGATCGATCGGATAGAGGTGATCAAAGGCCCAAATTCGACCTTATATGGATCTGAAGCGGTAGCCGGAGTTATCAACGTTATTACAAAGGATCCTGCTGAGCAGCCTAAGCTAACCCTGGATGTTATGGGCACCAGCCACCGGGAGGTATTTTCCAATCTTGCCTATCGAATGGATGTCGGCAAAAGCTATGGCCAGATAGCCCTTAATCATGCCTTTATTAA
>CAYGOW010000397.1:0-2472 GCA_964351425.1 uncultured Roseivirgaceae bacterium | reverse complement strand
GACAATAACGGGGATGGATTCAGCGATATCGTTAATGTGGACCGGTATTCCCTGTTTACCAAATGGGACATCTCACGGCCATCGGGACGTAAATGGACCATTGCAGCAAAATATTATAACGAAGATCGACGAAACGGTATCGAACAATTCCTTAAAGATCGTGCCTATATTGATTTGAGGGGCAGTGACACCATCTATGGTGAAAGCATTTATACCGAAAGAATGGAGCTTTTTGGTTCGTACGAAACCAGTTTCATTCCCGATTTCAAGATTGATTACTCCGTATCCTCCCATGACCAGGACAGCTATTATGGTGCCGATGGCTATCTGGCAACGCAGCGGATAGGATTTGCCAATTTCATCTGGTCGCCTACTTTTTCAGATCATAACCTGGTGTCCGGGGTCACCATGAGGTACCAGGAATATGACGACAACACGATCGCCACTCCGAATGCAGATCAACAATTCATACCGGGGATTTTTGTGCAGGATGAATGGAAGATCTCCAATACCTTTTCCGTCCTTGCCGGGTCCAGGCTGGATCATTACAAGCGTCATGGCGCCATTATTTCGCCTCGTTTTAACCTAAAGGTAAATGCCGGTAAATACACCACCATACGGGCGAATTTTGGGACAGGGTTCAGGTTGGTAAACCTGTTCACCGAAGACCATGCATTCGTCACAGGTCAGCGTGAGGTGATCATTGAAGAAGAATTAAAACCGGAACGGTCGGTGAATGGCTCCTTAAATCTGAATCATCTGTTTGTCCTGGGCGAATCACAGGGTAGCCTCGATGTGGATTTGTACTACACATACTTCACCAATAAAATAATCCCTGACTATGGCGATCCCGGGTATATCCGGTATGGAAATTCTGAAGGAAATGCGGTGACAAGAGGCATTGGTCTGTCCTGGTCCCATGAATTTGCTATGCCATTGTCCTTTTCGATAGGTGCAACCTATCAACGCGCCACCGAGAATGAACAAACATCTGACGGCTCTTTTGTGGAACGGGATATCGAATTTGCCCCCAAATATTCGGGCACCCTTACGGTAAACTACAGATGGGTCAAGGCCGGCATACAATTCGCCTATTCCGCGCAACTCACAGGGCCCATGCAACTTCCGGAGGTTTTTGACCTGGATGACCAGGGTAACCCATTCACATATTCCAGACCCATTACTTCCAGTCCTTTCTCCATCCATTCACTTCAGCTCACACGTGATGTGGGAAATTCCATTTCGCTTTACGGAGGGGTCCAGAATATTTTCAATTTTATACAGGAGTATTCTCCATTATCCGGATATAATGACCCGGCGTCTCCTCCCGGTTTTAGTGATAAATTTGATACCTCGTATTCATTTGCTCCAATTCACGGACGCGAGTTCTACCTGGGTGTCAAATGGCAAATTCATAAATAATAGCTTTTCAATAGTGCAAAAGAGTTGACCTCGTTGTAACTTTCTAACTCAACGTTTACCTGAATGCGAACAACAGCTGATCGAATAAAATATCGTATTAAAGAATTAAAAAGCCTTGAGTTATACTTTTATTCGGACAACAGATCCGCACGGTTTTTTAAGGATAACCCGGAAAACACAGACGAATTATTGGTGAATGAAAAGATCAGTGCCCTGAACAGCGGATTGATCAATGCTTCTGACGTGCCTGCGCTGGCACAACAAATCCTTGCCATACCCTTAGACGAAGCCATGAAAAAAAAGGATTTAGGCATAATCCAGGACATGTTTGCCTTCAGAAACCAATCAGGAATACCTGCAATGAAGCATTTTTGTTCCCTGTATTGCAACTTTCATTACCCATCCTTGTATCCCGTTCACTCTCATAACGCCATCGAACTCATCGGATTATTACAGGATAAAAGCCAATCCATCATTAAGGATAGATTGGACCTGACGGTATACCTTGATTTCAAACTGGCTATTGATAAAATCATCGGGGATTATGAGCTCGATGACATGAATTACCATGAAGTGGATAAGTTTTTCTGGATCAATGCCAACCGTATAAAGGAATTCATCCACACCCTTTAATTTTCCCTCTCATTTATTAAGTCGCTTCCATTTGTCTCCTGACCCGGTATTTTATCGGAGAATATAGCACGTTATTAATTCGCTGGGTTACCAGCAGGTTCAGAAGAGGATCAACCAAAAAAATATCTGATCCCTATGATTCGCACGAAGATTCTTTCCTTACTTTTTTCATTTACCCTCATCTTTTTATTTTGCTTATTTCAGCCCATCGAAGTAAATGCCCAGGGCAAGGGAAATAATAAATCAAAAGTAGAAAAGAAAGAACCGGGGCCACCTCCATGGGCACCAGCACACGGGTACCGCGCAAAAACACGATACGTTTATTTTAGCGATTATAATGTCTATTATGATCATTCGCGCGGTGTTTATATTAGCGCAGGAGGCCAAAACTGGCAAATTACCGCCAAGCTGCCCGAC
>CAYGOW010000396.1:0-3907 GCA_964351425.1 uncultured Roseivirgaceae bacterium | reverse complement strand
GTCACTGCTGTCGTTTTTGGCGGAACCATGACGCTCTTAACCGTTGGCCTGACAGCCATTATCTCCCCCCGTTTTCGCAAGCTCGACCTGCAAAGAGATATCGAGGAACATTCCGCTGATTAATTGCCTGCTTAATTAATTTTTCCGCGAGCCATCACGATGGCTTGAGTCTTATTCAGGGCAGGCATCCAGTCGCACTGTTCGACCGGATTGAGATACATTCAACTGGCCATTCTCAACGGTAAGCGTAGCCGATTTCTCGCCATAAGGGAATCCATCGAGGTACAACTGATTGTTGCCGATCGGGTAGGCGATCATCTGTTGTGCTTTATCCAATTCGTAATTGCCATGTTCGAATATCCCCTGGATCCGGCCTTCATCATCATAATAAACAATCATATCCAGAATCGCTTCTTCACCGATCATTCTGATTACCCCATGGCCCTTATCAGCCAGGTAGGGGATCATTTCTTGTACTTCTCCCGTTTGCTTTCTCATCATATTCATGCCCATGCGTAACAAGCCGGAATAGGCTACAAATCGCATTTCACCGTCGCAGTACCTGGCCAATTTCCAATACTTATTGCCTGCTAATAATTCGGTTATTAGTAAGAGTTTTACCGATGCGGTTGAGCTATCCTCTAAAGGAGTATTGGCAATGATCCGTGCAGGACTACCCTCATCCAGCCTGATGGTACCTATGCTATCTTGTTGCTGAATGATCAATGGCTTACCGTTCAAGCAGAGTTCACCGGTTACGGGTTTTACCGGCTTTATTTCAGGTAATGCTTCTATTGATTCCCCTGCCAGCCATTTCCATATGTCATCGCTCCAGTTTTTTAGTTGATTCGCACTCTTGCCAAAATCGTGAATATTTTCAAAACTTCTGTTTGTGAGAATTACTTGATGCATGCCTGTGGCAAAGTCAATGCTCAGGGTACTCATGTATCCCGCATTACCTCCATCATGTGATACCAGGCTATCTTTGTTAATCACCCAACCATAACCATAGTGCCCGTTCCCGGCTCGGGTGTGTTTGGTGAATAGCAAAGCCTTTAGCTTAGGGTTCATGAAGTCAGATCTTGTTACTATCTGTGCCCATTTTGATAAGTCCAGGGCCGAGGAATAAACACCTCCTGCGCCGATAAACCAGGAAGGATGATAAATGGGAGCAGGCTTCAGCAGGTCGTGGCGGTAGCCGTAGTAAGGTAATGCGAAATCACCTGTTTTTCCAAAACTGGTGTTCCTCAGGTTATACCGGTCAAAAATATGCTTTTGCAAGTATGCCTGGTAAGGCAGGCCGGAAACCTGCTCAATAATCCTCGCTAAGAGCACATATCCTGAGTTGCTATAGCTGAATTCTTCTCCGGGACTATGTAATAATTTTCCGTCTCTGAAGCGGTCGATAAGTGCTGGCAGCGCTATTGGTTCGGCCGTGGGATAGAAGATCTCCAACCCCTGCTCAGTTTGAAATAGACTTGGGATACCGCTGGTATGGGTAAGCAAATGATGAACGGTCACATTTTTCCAGCGTTTAGAACCTAATTCCCCGAGGTATTGATTAATAGGTTGATTCAGGGATATTTTGCCTTGATCTACCAGTTGTAGGATAGCGGTGGCCGTAAATTGCTTGGTGATAGAACCGATATCAAAAGTAGTTTGCAGGGTAATTTCCTGCTCTTTGTTTGCCAGGCCTGAACAAACCTCAAGCAGGACGCTGTCGGCCTGTTTTACCAATACTGCGCCGTTAAAATGACCGTAGTTGGCTTCATTGTTAAAATACTGTACCATCTGGGCATTCGTTATAATCGGAGAGCCCAGAAGGATTAGAATAATAATTTTTTTCATTGTTTTGTGTAGTCGTTTGATTTTAAAACACGGCTATTAACATGACTTAGTTAAGGCGGTGTGACAAACAACTGAGATTTGTATGCGAATAGCAGTCAATTTTATGAAGGGAGCCTGGACCGAAGTCAAAAGCCTGGGCCTCAAAGGTCGCTGGGTGTATTTGATTCTGGCGCTATCCGGGCTTTTCATTATTAACTGGCCTGATTTCCAGCTTACCACCGGGCTATTTACGAGTGCGGATTATTCCATATTGCTACCATCTGTTTATGGGGTATTGATCAATGCTATCATTTATTTTGGACTGGTTCATCAGGCTGTATTGCATCTCAGGATAAGTCCCGGAAAAATGATGTGGCATGTCATATCCATGCTGTTATTTTTTTCCTTATTGGAAATAGTGCTTGATGTAGCCTATTTCAGGCTGTTCTATGGGTATCTTTCCCAGACGGTGGTGACGGATGCGCTTTTGGGTAACTTCCTGATGAATGTGTTCTTTTTTGCAATACCGGCACTTATTACCGGCACTATCAAAACCTGGAAAGCTGTGCCTCCGGTTGAGCCTGAACGGATCATGATCAAAGATGGCGTCAAGGAGGTTTATGTAGATCCAGACGATCTGCTATACCTTGAAAGCGACGGTAATTACGTGACGTACCATACGCGACAAGGTATGCTGGTGGACCGCATCAGCCTGGCCAAGGCGCTGGAAGAGCTACCGCAACAATTTGTAAGATGCCACAAATCATTTATTGTGAATGTTCATTTAATACGGAAAAGAACCTACAGCACTTTGGTTATCAACGGCCAGGAGTTGCCGATTGGAAGGAAGTATGCCAAGGTATTTAGAATAAATGTTAAATAATTGAATAACCCGCTTTCGGTTTTAATGAGTAACAGCCACGTGCAGCCGGCTGCTTTTTCCTGAAATACCCCCTAACGGGATCGGCCCTGTGCCGGTGGCGTTGCCATTCCCGGGGCGCTACATTGAATACTCCCGGTACGGAAAATTATATAGGAATAACCCCGACCCTTTTTTAACTTGAAGTAATTAAAATCATGATCGGAAATGCAAACACTAAGTACAAACAGAACAGGTAAGCATTCTCTGCGGGCAGTATTATCCTTATTCACTCTTGCTGCTCTCGCAGCCTGCTCTGTATCGGTCGAAGACAAGGTATCAGTAGAGGAAAGTGCGGCGGTAACGGAGAATGTCGTTACCGCGCAACCTGCCACGCTAACCATATATGCGACAGCTGAAGGTACCACCCATCGACTTACAAACCTGAGAGACGTATCCTTTGCTGAGGCCGTTCAACCGCTGGAGACAGAGCTTTCCGTATTTGTTAACCCCCGCAAGGAATTTCAGACCCTGGTGGGAATCGGCGGAGCCATCACCGATGCCTCGGCCGAGGTGTTTGCCGGGTTGCCTTCAGAAAAGCAGGAGGAACTACTGGAAGCTTATTATGGTGAATCCGGACTGGCATATTCTCTATTGCGTACCACGATTCACAGCTGTGACTTTAGTACGGGCTCTTATACCTATGTAGAAGACGGTGATGCCGAGCTTAAGACGTTTGACATATCCCATGATCTGGAATACCGGGTGCCGATGATCAAACGGGCTTTGGAAACCGCAGGGGGTTCCCTTACCATCTATGCAAGTCCCTGGAGCCCTCCCGCGTTCATGAAATCAAATGGCAGTATGCTCCAGGGCGGAAGTTTACTGCCGGAATTTTACGATGCCTGGGCCAACTATTACGTGAAATTTATAGAAGCATATGAAGAGCAGGGTATCCCTATCTGGGGACTTACTATCCAGAACGAACCAATGGCTACGCAACGCTGGGAATCCTGCATCTACACCGCCGAGGAAGAGCGTGATTTTTTAAAGAATCACCTGGGGCCCACCCTGGAGAAAAGTGCAATGGGCGATAAAAAGATTATCGTGTATTGTGGGGTAGGGCTGCGCGGATACATTGCCGCACGCATTTTAACGCAAAACGGCTTTGAGCAGGTGCACAATTTAAGTGGCGGATACAAAACCTACGAACACACCACC
>CAYGOW010000395.1:2579-3913 GCA_964351425.1 uncultured Roseivirgaceae bacterium | reverse complement strand
TGATGGGTAAACTCTTTATAGGCAGAAATATTATTGTTTCTCCAGCTGAAATGGGAAGTGGCACTTGGTGATTGACCAGCCCCAGTCGATCCGGTAATTCCGTGAATATGTACATCCTCCTGTATTCTTCCTTCTGCAGCCAAAGGGAGCAGTGCGAGTTCAATACAGGTGGCAAAGCATCCGGGATTGGCAATATACCGGGCGCTTCGGATAGTTGTACGATTTGCTTCCGGCAACCCATAGATAAAAGTATGATCGCCAAGGGTTGCATGCTGTTTATGACGAAAATCCTGGCTAAGGTCGATAATACGGACATGTTCACCAGGCATATTTTCTTCAAGATAGGAACGGCTCTGGCCGTGTCCCATGCACAGAAACCAAACATCTTCCTGACCATCGGGTGATGCTGAAAACATCAAGTCGGTTTCTCCTACCAGGTCCTGATGGATGCTTGAAACCGGTTTTCCTGCCTGACTTCGGCTAATTACGCCTGCCAGCTCAACTTCGGGGTGATGGATAAGTATGCGGATTAATTCTCCCGCGGTATATCCTCCGCCACCGATAATTGCCGCACGAATCATTTGAGGACCTCCTTTTCAGAGTCCTGGTGAACTGCATAATATATTTTTAACTGGTTCGAAAGAATTTTGGTGAACCCCCGAACATCTTCGCCGGACCAGTTTTTATTCATTTCACCATATTCTCCGAATTTGGATTTCATTAAATCAAACTCAGACTCGATACCGACTAACTTGAACTGGTAGGGGTGCAGTGCTACTTCTACCGTGCCTGAAACGGGATGTTGGGTGGACTCCAAAAACTTTTCAATATCCCTCATGACCGGATCCAGGTACTGACCTTCATGCAACATCATACCATACCAATTGGCGAGTTGCTCTTTCCAGTGTTGCTGCCATTTGGTGAGGTTATGTTTCTCCAGCAAATGATGGGCTTTGATAATGATCAACGGGGCCGCTGCCTCAAATCCCACACGACCTTTAATGCCGATAATGGTATCCCCTACATGAATGTCCCGGCCAATCGCATAAGCCGAAGCTATTTTATTTAATTGCTTAATAGCTGCCACAGGATCCATCGCCTGACCATTGATACCGGTAAGCTCTCCTTTTGTGAAGTCAAGGGTAATGTTCTCGGAAGATTCTTTTTTGAGCTGACTCGGATACGCCTCTTCGGGCAGATCCTTGTTGGATGTAAGTGTTTCGGCACCTCCGACACTGGTTCCCCAAAGACCTTTGTTTATGGAATATTTGGCTTTGTCCCAATTCATGCTCACATGATGACCTTTCAGGTAATCAATTTCTTCCTGGCGGGAT
>CAYGOW010000395.1:0-2569 GCA_964351425.1 uncultured Roseivirgaceae bacterium | reverse complement strand
ATCCGGTAAAAGAATCTGAAATATCAGATCAAATCGTACATGGTCGTTGCCCGCCCCGGTACTTCCGTGCGCAATATAATCAGCCCCGACTTGCCGGGCATATTGCGCTACTGCTTCCGCCTGGAATATCCGCTCAGCGCTTACCGATAACGGGTATGTATTATTCTTCAGAATATTTCCATACACCAGAAAGCGTATGGCGCGTTGGTAAAATTCATCCTCCAATTCCAGGGTAGTATGTGAAGAAACGCCTAATTCATAAGCGCGTTCTTCGGTCTCCTTTGTTTCGTCGGCAGAAAACCCGCCGGTATTGACAAGGACACTGTAAACGTCCAGATTCTTTTCATGAATGAGGTATTTGACGCAATAAGACGTGTCTAAACCGCCGCTAAAGGCCAATACTACCTTCTTTTTATTTGCCATAATTTACAGGGTAAATACTTTGAATGTGTCGTTAATTTTTTTTCGTGCCTTCCACTGATTTACAGAAAGGAAGCGTTTGAATCGCTGCCAGCGTTGTTCTTTGTCCGGAGCAGTAGCTACTTCTTTCTTTTGTTTCTCCGGATCAAGCATCATTCCTGTGCAAAGACAGTGCACCCGGTTGGTCCGTGTGAGAATATCATAGTTTTTACAACTTTGACATCCATTCCAAAAGGCTTCGTCCGTGGTTAGTTCAGAAAATGTCACAGGCTTATATCCCAACTCCGCATTTATTTTCATTACGGCCAGGCTGGTGGTAATACCAAATAACCGGGCGTCAGGGTATTTCTTTCGGGACAATTTAAAGATTTCTTTTTTGATACGCTTTCCAAGCCCCATTCCCCGGTAGTCGGGGTGAACGATCAAGCCGGAGTTTGCCACGTATTTTTCATGGCTCCATGTCTCGATGTAGCAAAAGCCCACCAGTTTATCTGCATCAAAAGCAATCACGGCCTTTCCCTCGTTGATCTTGGCACGTATATAGTCGGGAGAACGGCGTGCGATTCCTGTACCACGCTGTTCCGCGGCTTCCTGCATGTACTGGCAAATTATTTCGGCGTAATGAAGATGTTCCTCATTAGCAACCGTAACGATAAAGTTCATTATCTGATATGGTGTGTAAATTAAATGATTAATACGGACGGAGAATGACCCCGGGCATACCAGGGTCGTATAGATTTACCCCAATTGGGGCCTGAATGTCCTGTTCCTGCGCGCAGCCGTTACCGGACGAACAGGAGATGTTCGTATCGTGCGAGGAGTTACTATGTGAAACAGTTCATTCATTTGACTGGGACAAAGGTATAAACTATTTAATCAATAATACCAACGAAATGGTCAATTATTTATTAATAAAAATCTGGCCGGGTACGCGTACTGCCGTCCAAAACGGTACAATCTATGCAATATCTATTGTACTGGTCCGCTGGTCGGCCAGGAATATAATCGCATTCTGTGGAAGGGACCCGATATGGAAAATCGTTTCGGGTTACAGTAACACGGCGTAATTCCAGCGCAGCAGCATCAAAGTAGCCCAGGATTTCTTCTGTCGGATTCTCGACATTGTACAGGTTTCCCGGGATCGCTGCTGGCGGAATATCAAATAATGATCCTGTGTTATTCAGGGTTATTCCAACTTTCCGATAGAATTCATATGCCTCCCGGGTCTGTGAATAGGTTTTCACCGTGATTACATTTTTATTATTGAAAGCGTAATCGATTTCTATCCGACCGAGTTGCTTTCTGGGCACAACATCTCCTGCAAATCCTGCGGATGTGAATATAGGAATCTTTTGAGGTTGGATCTCGCGATTCACGAAACAAGGGGGAGGAACGGCGCTGAAGGGATCTGGAAAATCCGTTGGGTTCAAACGAAAGGTTTGTATGCTCACCCACCGGAGATAATAATCGGCGGTTGGATTTAATAAAAAAGTCTGAGCATAGATGTCCATCACGTTTTGTGTGGTGATCGCCCCGGCAGATCCGGCATTCACCGTCACCTGTTTAAACTCCACACTAATTTCCGGGACGGCACGTGCCAGAGGAATTTGCTCTTCCCGGGATTCATAGACCTGTCCGTTGGCTGTACGGACACGCAGGCGATAACTTCGCCCGGGAATGATGCGCATTGAGTTTCTGTCATATCTCCACAGGCCGTCTTCGTTTGTTCGTTCATAAAATCCTTCATTCCCCTGGTTGTCCAACAGGGTCACGCGGGCCCCGACTTCCGGGATGTACTGATAGGGCAGTGAACTGGTTCGGCTTATTTGTACAAAAAAGTCATCCTCACCATTATCGATATGGCCATAAATTACCAGTTGACCCAGTTTCCGGTCGGCCTCCAGGTCAATGATTTCACGACAGGTGCTCAGTAGAAGCAGCAGCAAAAAGTAGAATCCCGCCTTTCTCATAGCTTCAGTGAGTAAGTGATGGAAGGAAAGGCAGATCCGAGTACGGATAATTTGTAGGCCTGGGGAATAGGCTCACCCGCCGGGCGCTGGTAATAGACCGAGTAAGCATTCTTACGGCCTAAAACATTGTATATCGAAATATTCAGTTTGTCACTAATTCGGTTGAATATATTGCCGAT
>CAYGOW010000394.1:0-3916 GCA_964351425.1 uncultured Roseivirgaceae bacterium | reverse complement strand
ACATTCAATACGACCTGAGGCATATGATGAATCATACGACCATGGCGCTGGTGAATGGCAATCACTTTAAAGCAGACCGGCAGGTGGTATTCATTCATGAGAAAAAGAAAGACTCATTGCAGCGAAAGCTTGACCGGTTGACAGATGTCCGGTTTTTCATTCTGGCCGACGACCAGACGGATATCTATGATTTCTTAAAGGAACATGATCCGGCTTTTGACGCGCTGCCGAAATATCGACTGGATGATATGGAGAATATCGCCCGGGAGATTGAATCAATGATTTCTGATGCACTACCTAAAATTAACGGACTGGTTTTGGCAGGCGGTAAAAGCATGCGGATGGGGCAGGATAAGGGCCGGATTAACTACCATGGCAAACCGCAACGTGAGTATATGGCGGATCTGTTAGCATCGGTGTGCGATCAAGCATTCCTCTCCGTTCAGGACGATGAGGAGGTTGATTCGTATCCTGTGATTCGTGACACCTTTACCGGACTCGGTCCGTTTGGAGGGATCTTATCCGCTTTCCGTGAAGATACCACAAGAGCCTGGCTCACGGTGGCAACGGATATCCCATTGTTGAATGAGGAGGTACTGAACCAGTTGATCGCGAAGAGGGATTCAAATAGAATGGCGACCTGTTTTCATAACCCGGAGACATCATTCCCAGAGCCACTTATTACATTATGGGAACCAAAGGCCTATCAACGTATGCTCTACTTTTTAAGCCTTGGCTATTCGTGTCCGCGAAAAGTATTGATCAATAGCGAGATCAACGAAATTCACCTTGATAACCCGGAGCTCCTGTTCAATGCGAATACCCCGGAGGAAATGCGCATAGCCATGGATAAAATCAATGGCTAAGGTAACGGCCATACTGTTAGCTGCCGGTATGTCCCGGAGAATGGGTGCCAACAAATTATTCCTGGCGTACAAAGACAAACCAATCGTTCAGCATGTTCTCGAAACAATCAAACGTATTCGTGTAGACGAGCGCGTTGTTGTGAGCAGCGAAATCTCGATTGATAAGCTCAGGGATTTGATCGATTCTGATATGGTGTTAATTGATAACCCGGAGTACCAGACCGGGATGACTTCATCAATTAAAGCAGGGGTGAAACACGCCAATCCGGAGCATGGGGTTATGATTTGCCTTGCCGATCAGCCCTTGATTACTGTGGAGAACTATGATCAATGCCTGGATACCTATCAGCGGGAAATTCAGAAAGATGAAAAGGTGATAGTTGTCCCCTATTCAGGAAATACAAAAGGAAACCCGGTCATATTTTCACCATTCTGGCGTCAGGCCATTTTGGATCATTCGGCGCCCGAAGGGTGTAAGGAGATCATTCAGGTAAATAAATCGCACGTAGTCCGGGTAGACCTGGAGAATGATGGAATTGTCATCGATGTGGATACTCCCGAAAGTTACAGGCATCTTATCGGTAAAAAATAACCGGATAGATTTCCCCTTTCATAAATTCATTACGCCCCATTGGTAGCTTTATAAAGGCATCTGCATCGGTCAGGTTCGCCAAATCACCGGAGCCGTTGCCCACTACCGGAGTAGCCAGTAATTCACCTTTTGTTGAGTAGTCGATGGCTACCTCCAGGAAATAGGTCAGGTCAGGGTTGAACGTAACATTTTCCGTCAGTTTGGCATATGGTTGTGATCTTTCTTCCTGCCGGAGCGACGCCCTGAGCCAGGGGACCAAATACTGGTTGATACACATGTAGGAAGATACCGGGTTACCCGGGAAGGCAAAGACGACGGCTTCACCGTGTGTGCCAAACCAGAAAGGTTTGCCGGGACGTTGTTTAATTTTATGAAAGTGTTTTTGTACCCCAAGCTGATCCAGTGCTTTCGGTAAATAATCAAATTTACCCATGGATACTCCACCGCTTAGAATAATCAGGTCATACTGCTGCAAGTACTGTTCAATTCTCGTTACAATGGCTTCATAGTCATCGGCAATATGTGCCAGGTCGCAATCTATGCTAAAACCAGATAATACGGCTTTTATCGTGTGCATGTTGCTGGATCTGATCTGATGGGCTTTTGGCGTTTGGTCAATCGCTACCAGTTCGTCCCCGCTTGAAATCACGATCGTTTTAGGCAGCTTACTGACCTTCACGGCGGACTTGCCCACGGTGGCACAGGTACCTATTTCTGCGGAACTAATTTTCTTACCAGGGTGAATGATGATACTGCCCTGTTTTCTGTCCAACCCCTTAAAATGAACATTCTGCTTTTCCTGGATATTTTCTTCATTGATAGTCGCCATACCATCCTGAATGATCAGGTCTTCATATCGGATAACAGTATCAACGCCTGTCGGCATAATGGCTCCTGTCATTACCTCCAGGCACGCGGACTCCTTCTCCAGTGAAAGTTGTGGTGCTCCTGCTGCCGCAATGCCATCAATGGCAAAATCGCGTTGTCCGTTTTTAAATTGTTCATAGCGAATCGCGATCCCATCCATCGTTACCCGGTCAAATGGCGGAAAGTCCCGATCGGCGGTGATGGTCTCCCGTAATATCCGGTCATAGCTGTCATCGAGTGGGATATCTTCTGTCCCGAAATCCTTGACCTTGCCCTGAATTATCGCTGATGCTTCCTCGACAGTTATCATATTAACCTCCTATTGTGGCCATTGACTCGGATACGGAGTTTGATCCGTTACGGTTCCGTTCTGCTTCAAAGCCATCTACAGCTCTCAATTGCAATGTTTTTTTCAGTAATGCTACCAGTTCTTCATCGGTCACATCTTTGCGCATAAAATCTCTGAAACTAACCACACCATCGTCATACAGGCAGTTTTTAAAGGTGCCCTGGGGAGTAATTCTCACCCGGTTACACGTACCGCAAAAAGATCGGGTATAGGCGGCAATGATGCCAAAAGATCCTCTGTGCCCCTTCACTTTATAATTCATGGAAGTGGAGAAAGGCGGATCCGGGAGCTTTTCAATTTCGTACGCAGACGCGACGTAATCTCTGATCTTTTTCATCGGCCAGAAGGTGGAATTGCCCTGTCCCTGGGTGCCGTTAAATGGCATTTCTTCGATAAACCTGACCGACAAATCCTTGTCTTTGGTAAGGGAAATCATTGGTAAAATGTCTTCGATATTCCTGCCCTCCATAACAACCATATTGATCTTCACATCGATTTTTGAATCGATAAGTAGCTCGAGGGTTTTATATACTGTGTCGAATTCATCCCTTCGGGTAATATCGAAAAATCGCTGTTTATCCAGGCTATCAAGACTGAGGTTGATGGATTTAATGCCAATTTCTTCGAGCCGAGGAATGTATTCATGGGTGAATGTACCGTTGGTGGTGATGTGTATGTCTTTAATGGTATCCAGGGCTGAAATGGATTCCAGAAATTCCATCATTCCCTTGCGGACAAATGGTTCGCCACCGGTAATGCGTACCTTGGAAATACCCTGGTCGCCAAATACCCGAACAAGCCGGTGCATTTCCTCGTAGGTCAACAGGTCCTTTCGATTAACGTATTTAATGCCACTTTCAGGCATGCAATAAAAGCATCGGAGGTTACAACGGTCTGTAACTGCCAAACGCAAATAATTTATCTCTCTCCCGTGATTGTCAACAAGCATGCTTTTTTATTGTTAAGAGGCTACTAAGTTTATTGAGCCGATATCTCTAAATTAGCATAAAATCAATAGAATCTTTTTGAATACCTTCAAATCAAAGTTCCCCATTTTCGAAAAGTATCCGGATTTAGTCTATTTGGATAGCGCAGCCACTGCGCAGCGTCCGACCGAAGTAGTAGACGCGATAGCCAATTTCTATAAATACGAGAACGCCAATATACACAGGGGTGTTTACGATCTCTCTAATAATGCCTCAAAAAAATTTGAAGAAGTAAGGCAGAAAGTAGCTGATTTTA
>CAYGOW010000393.1:0-3928 GCA_964351425.1 uncultured Roseivirgaceae bacterium | reverse complement strand
ATAAGAGCGATTATCTTAAAAGTGAAGAAGAGTTTAAAGAATTCATAAAAAAACTGGAATCAGCTTTAATGGAACATGATAAAATTGACCTGTCGAAAACAAAGCGTTTCCGTATTTATCGTGATGTGCGCTTTTCATCTGACAAAACCCCATACAACAAACATCGCAGCGTATCCTTCGGCAGGGCCACTGACGCGTTGCGAGGGGGCTATTATCTTCGGCTGCAGCCAGGCGGACAAACATTTATTGCTGGTGGGTTCTGGCAACCCGAACCCAAAGACTTGCTGCACATTCGAAGGCAAATTTCACAGGATCCGGATACGCTGCGACACATTTTAGCCGATAAGGAAATACGCTCCTACTTTGGTGAATTGCAAGGTGAGCAGGTGAAGACTGCGCCGAAGGGGTTTTCGAAAGAAGATCCTGCGATTGACTTGCTTCGCTATAAAGGATACATACTCACCCACCAATTTCTTGATAAGGAGGTGATTGAGGATGATTTCTACCAAAAAGTAGATGAAGGATTTAAAAAACTCCGGCCCTTCTTTGATTATATGAGCGAGATATTAACCACCGATTTAAACGGACAATCCATTATTAAGAAATGATCGACAGAAGGAAATTCATGGCCTCCGGGTTAACCTTGGGAGCAGTTTCAGCTACATTGCCAGGAAAACTACTGGCCAGGGAAACCCGGCAGGTAAAACGTTACCAGGGTGGCCGTAGTCCATGGCCTATTTGTCTTGATACGGCTACAATACGACCGGCAAGTCTGACAGAGAAGGTTGATATTGCTATCAAAGCTGGATTTGACGCGATAGAGCCCTGGGACGGAGAGCTGGCTAAGTATGAAGAAGAAGGCGGCTCCCTAAAAGAATTAGGACAAAAGATTCGTGACAATGGATTATTTGTGCCTAGTATGATCGGATTGTGGGGCTGTATACCTGCAGATGAGGCGTCTTTTCAAAAATCTTTACCTGCCACCCGGAACAGGCTTCGAATGGCATCCGAAATTGGAAGTGAGTTTGTGCAAGCGATTCCTAATGAAGTTGGCGAGTCCTATGACCAAGGCTTTGTAACAAGCTGTTACCGGCGTATACTGGAAATTGGCCTTGAAGATTACAATGTTAATCCTGCGCTTGTCTTTGTTAAAATGTTTCCGTTAAAAACCCTTGGACAGGCAGTATCTATCGCACTTGATTCAGATCATCCAAAAGCCAAGGTGATTCCCGACGTATATCATATGTATATCAGCGGTGGTGGTTTTGAAGGCTTGCGTATGCTTAACGGAGATATGTTTGCTATTTTCCAGTACAATGATGCGCCTTCAGGAATGGCACGTGAAGACATGGCAGATCCGGACAGGGTCTTTCCTGGGGATGGAATTCTGCCCACGTCAAAAATTTTCCAGGACCTGAAAGCGACCGGTTTCAATCGCTGTGTCTCACTGGAGCTGTATAATCCTTCGTATCATCAACGCGATTTAATGGAAGTAGCCAAAGAGGGCCTCGAGAAAACATTGCAGACGATAGAAAAAGCAAACGTATAAAAATTATGGAACGCGCCACGAATCCGACGTCAGGTTCGCACAGACGGACAGGAAACCGGTATGAAGTCACTGAAGCAGAAGTTGAGCAGTTTAACAATCAGGGATATCTTATTCTCAATGATGTATTAACAGCCGATGAATTAGCGACACTTGATCCATGGTTTGATCATTTCATCCAGGGAAAAGAAAAAGAACGAATGAAGCGGGACTTTTGCGATATGTCACAGCCCTATGGTACGCCAATGGAGAAATTCCAATTAGTCAATGCGGTATTACCGGGTATGTACCGCCCTGAATTGCAGAACAACATTTTCTTTCAGGTAGCACAGAGTATTGCTGATCAGTTGTATCGTACCGGAAAAGCGGCAATGGACTACGAGCAATTTCTGGCTAAGAAACCCTCGCGGCCGGGAGCGGAATTTGCCATGCACCAGGATTTGGGATACTGGCCAAAAACTGAAAATACCTGGACGGCAACTTTTTCTTTGGCGTTGACGGATTCTGATTTGATCAATGGTTGCTTACAAGTAGTGCCCGGGTCAAATAAAGAGCCTGAATTACGTTCTCACGCACCAAAACAATTTTCCGATAAGGAAAATGAGGACATGAGCCGTGATGAATCACACACCCTCGTCATTCATTTACGAGAAGATGATGACGTGGTCTATCTCCCCGTAAAACGAGGAAGTATTACCATTCATGACGAACGCATAGTACACGGATCGGGTGGAAATAATTCATCTGAATGGCGAAAAACATATGTTATGGCATTTAGGGATGTAGAAACGATTCGTCAGGAACGCGCCATTGGTTTTACCCATTCCCATAATGACTCCATGGATTGGAAAAATATAATTCATTAAAAAAAGGCCGCACCTCGCTGGTACGGCCTGAATTCATTTCTTTCTGAATCATTCTCCTAGTCCATCGCCCCGCTTATCTTGCTGAAAGACCCTTCCGATTTCGTTTTATACGGACTATAAATAAAGGGTAATAAAAAACACTGAAGGATAGAAATAATTACCCCGATCTGATCGGTAGTCCCATCTGGTTCGCCTGTGGCAAGAAGCAGTGCCTGTATGGGCAGCGGTCCAAGAATCAACCAAAAGAGCAATGTATTTTTACGAGTCCATGGATCGTTAACGGCAAGAGCTCTCGAATCTTCGCGAATCACCTTGTAAATGACGAATAAAGCAATGGCAGATAGAGGAAGGACTATCCACGTCAATGAAATATGGACATTCAACGTCTCGCCATGAAACATGGTATCCCCGTTAACGGCAATGTCATACAATAAATTGCCGAATACGTTTACAAACCAGAGAATGAGTAATCCGTAAAAGATAGACCTTTCCCTTACGCGATAAATAGCATACATCAGGGAAACGTAAAATAAGAGTTGGAGAATAACGAAGACGAAGTCGGCAGTTATACCATTTCCATAAAAGACATAGCCAAAATATTGAGTTCCCCATGGATAGGAAGCGCCGTCAAAGATTGAACGGATAAAAGGCAGCCAGACAATCATAAAAGTAAGTGAAATCATAAAGGCCAGGATGTTCTTCCACAGCGTCGGCCTGCGGTAAGCTGTTAAATTTTTCATTGTTGTTGTTTGTTTGTTTCTGAGTACTAGAGCGAGAACTGAACACCAAAAGTTGCATGAAAAATGGCCTTAGGGATGAATTTGGCCTATTTGGGATAAACGGTAACCTACTTCTCTATTTTTTCGAGCAATGCGTCAATAACCGTTCGGGCCACGGGAAAAGAGGGTGCATGATGGCTCAGCTTGGCAACAAGTTTATTTCGGTTCCCCTCTATTCGGTCCACATGGAGTAAGTTGATGATGTAGGATCGGTGACACCTGAATAAGGTAGGATGAAGTGCTTGTTCTTCGATTCCCTTCAGGCTTTGACGAAGCATGATTTTTGTTTTTTTGCCATCTTCCAGAACATAAACATCTACATAGTTATCAGATGATTCCATATACAATATATTCTGAATCTTTATTACCAGTGCATCCTTTTCATTTTCAGCATGTATTCGGATGGTGTCATTCGGAATAACTGATTTTCCGCGATACTGATAGGCAGCTGAGAGCGACTTTTTCAGAGATCGATTCGATAAATAAACCAGGATGGCTGCAAAAGGGAGGGCGCAAAGCGCGGCAAAATTGACAAGGAATTCTCTGTAGCTCGCCCAGTTGAAGTCATGCCATTCTCCTAAAATGTTGTAAATAATGAAACAACTGGTTGAGAGAATGAAGTAATTCCAGATAAACCACCCGACCTTAGCAATTCGACGAACCGGCTTGACCAAAGGATAAAAGATGTATTCATTAAGAACCAGGATGAGGGTGGATCCGCCAATAAATATTCCCAG
>CAYGOW010000392.1:0-3939 GCA_964351425.1 uncultured Roseivirgaceae bacterium | reverse complement strand
AGAGCAATATCCATCCATCGGCTTTCTCTTGCGCCGTTAGTGTATTGGGTGCGGGGGGTTCTTCACTGGTCATTTCACTCATTTCGGTTTCCGTTGTTTCTTCACTTTCTTTTTGCTGTGTACAGGCTGGCAGCAAGAATAACACTGCCACAAGGCCTATCAGGTATTTTCTAATTTTCATGTTGGTTGATTAAAGTCCGAGAATTTTTCTATTGAGATCATCATCCGATCCACCTCCTGCAAAGTCGTCAAATGCCTTTCCGGTGGATTCAATGATATGGGAGGCGATAAAGGGTGCTCCTTCCCTGGCACCTTGTTCCGGGCTTTTCAGGGCACATTCCCATTCCATGATTGCCCAGCCTTCAAACCCGTACTGGGTCAGCTTGCTGAATATGGCGGAAAAGTCTACCTGTCCGTCGCCCAGGGATCGGAATCTGCCGGGGCGATCGACCCAGCCCTGGTACCCGCCATACACCCCGCTTTTACCGGTCGGATTAAATTCAGCGTCTTTTACATGGAACATCCGGATTTTCTCGTGATAAAAGTCGATGTACTGTATGTAATCCAGCTGCTGTAACACAAAGTGGCTCGGATCATACAGCAGGTTGACACGCGGATGGTTTCCGGTGGCCTCTAAAAACCGCTCAAAAGTGACTCCGTCGTGCAGATCCTCTCCGGGGTGTACTTCATAGCAAACATCCACCCCTTGTTCGTCGAAGAAATCAAGAATAGGTTTCCAGCGCTTGGCCAGTTCTTTAAATCCTTCTTCCACCAGGCCGGAAGGACGCTGGGGCCATGGGTACATGGTGGGCCATAAAAGGGCCCCGGAGAATGTCGCATGTACATCAATTCCAAAATTCCGACTGGCCTTTGCAGCCAGCTTCAATTGGTTTACTGCCCACTTGGTACGCTCTTCCGGGTTATTACGTACTTCTGGAGGTGCAAAGCCATCAAACATGGCGTTATAGGCTGGGTGTACCGCTACCAGTTGTCCTTGCAGGTGCGTGGATAATTCAGCTATCACGACTCCTGCCTCGTTAGCAACACCCTGAAGCTCCTGTGCGTAGTCCTTGCTATCTGCAGCTTTCTGCAAATCAATACACCGACTGTCCCAGGTTGGGATCTGAACACCCTTATAGCCTAAATCGGCTGCCCAGGAGCAGATGTCTTTAAAATTATTAAATGGTGGATTGTCATCCAGGAATTGTGCCAGGAAAATGCCTGGCCCTTTAATCTTAGTCATACTATCAGTTATTTTACATGTCAAAATTCACCCAAACCGCCCCGTTTTCGGAGGATTCGACAACTTTTTCGATAAAGTTCATGCCTCTTACACCATCGGCAACAGAGGGCACATCCAATAAATCGGGATCGGGGGCCGTATCAGTAAGCCTTGCCTTAATTTGATGGGCAAAGTTTTTATACAAATTCGCAAACGCCTCCAGGTATCCTTCCGGATGTCCGGCCGGAAGTCTGAGATTTTTCATAGCGGCCGGGCACAAATCACGGTCTGCTCCGGTCCGGAGAATCTCGAGTGGTTTCCCCTGCCACTTCAATTGAAGCGTATTCGGGTCGGCATGGGACCACTCTACGCCACCTTTCTCGCCATATACCCTTACTTTGAGGTCATTTTCTTCTCCTGCCGCTATTTGTGATGCCGTAAGCACACCGGTCGCACCGTTGTTAAACTCAAGCAAAACAGCACCATCATCATCGATAGGCCTGCCAGGTACTACGATGTTAAGCTGTGCACATAGTCGTGAAATCTGAAGTCCCGTCACAAACTCCACCATGTTTTCAGCATGCGTCCCGATATCACCCATGCAGCCACTTTTTCCGCTCCGTTTCGGGTCTGTTCGCCATTCAGCCTGCTTGTGGCCGGATTGCTCCACCGGGAATGTGAGCCATCCCTGTGGATACTCCACATACACTTTTCGTACTTTGCCAAAGACACCGGTGGTGATCATATGACGCGCCTGCTTAACCATGGGGTATCCTGTATACGTGTGCGTTACACCAAACAGCAGTCCGCTGTTATTTACCAAATCCTGAAGGTCGAGGGCTTCCTGTAAGGTGAAGGACAAAGGTTTATCGATCATAACATGAAATCCGTGTTTCAGCGCCAGGGATGCAGGATCATAATGCACGTGATTCGGGGTAACGATGGCGACAAAATCCATTCGCTGCTCTGCCGGCAATTCGGCTTCGCGCGTCATCATTTCCTTGTAATCGCCATAAACCCTGTCAGGATCCAGGTAAAGTGCCTCCCCCGTAGCCTTTGATTTCTCTGCACTACTACTGAAAGCGCCACAGACCAATTCTATTTCTCCGTCCAGGTTGGCCGCCATACGGTGCACCTCGCCAATGAAGGCATCCTTGCTTCCGCCGACCATTCCCATGCGTATTTTCCTATTCATAAAGCGTGGTTTGATTGATCATTTAAATTAGGATAAAATTTCCTAAAGACTACCGAATTTTCAACCAGCGGTCAATTTGACGGTAGATCGCTTTGTTAGATTACAAATTTTCAATGATATTGTGTGAAATTTACATAATTAATCCCTGACTGTCTGACATGCATCCAACCGAAAATAGAAATCGTCTTTTTCTGGCCAGTTGTCTGGCCCTTATTGTAACATCCCTGTCTTTTGCCATTCGCGCCAAAATCGAAGGTGTATTTGACAACACCTACGGACTTACCAAAGAAGAAATCGGCTGGGCATTCGGACCAGCCTTCTGGGGTTTTACCCTGGCCATGTTTGTCGGCGGACTATTAATTGACCTGGTAAAGACAAGAACGGTTATTTGGTTTGCCTTTACCATGCACTTATTCGGCTTGATCGTTCTGATAATTTCCAGGGATGCCACAACCCTTTTCATATCCAATGTGATGATCGGACTTGGCAACGGAAGTGTCGAAGCAGCTTGTAATCCGCTAATCGCCACCATGTTCCCAAATAATAAAACCAAAATGCTGAATAGATTCCATGTCTGGTTTCCAGGTGGCATTGTGATTGGCGGACTGTTGGCCTGGATTCTCATGGACAATCTCGGACTAAGCTGGCAATTACTTTCCGGACTTTTGTTCATCCCACTTGCCCTGTATGGCTTCTTGTTCTTCGGTCAAAAAATTCCTGAAACCGAACGCGTAACGACGGGTGTCTCTTACAAGGATATGTTACGCAACGTTGCTGCTCCTATCACCATTATACTTACCGTTCTTCTGATGATCATCATCGCTTCTGTGCAGAGCTGGTCCATTGACTTTTCCTCTACTTCGACCTTTGTTGTGATGGGCGCAATTCTGGTTATGATATTTGTTGAAGGGCGATTGATTAACAAAATCACGTTACTATTTCCATTAATGGTATTTGCCATGTTCCTGACATCCGCCACCGAACTGGGCACCAATCAATGGATAAACGCATTGCTTGAACGCAGCGGGATAAACCCTATGATTATCCTGGTGGTCATTACCGGTCTGATGGCGGTAGGAAGGTTTTTCGCAGGCCCGCTGATTCACCGTCTTAATCCCGCGGGTGTATTGCTTGGCTCCTCAATAATTTCAGCCCTCGGACTGTACTCATTAAGTATTGCAGAAGGCGCCTTCTTTACCATGGGAGCTGCCATCATTTTTGCCATTGGGGTATGCTATTTCTGGCCGACAATGCTTGGCGTTGTAGCTGAATATGTACCAAAAAGCGGGGCGCTCGGGCTTTCCATTATGGGCGGCGCGGGAATGGTCGCAACGTCACTGGTACTGCCAATTATGGGGGCATCCATTGATTCGGCAGGACCGCAAACAACACTACGCTATATGAGTATACTACCTGTCATTTTGATTGGTATTTTCATATTCCTGGTCATTTATTTGCGTAACAAACACAAATCACCGGACGACAATACCGACGAGATAACCAAAGCCTACCAGGGTTAAAA
>CAYGOW010000391.1:0-3939 GCA_964351425.1 uncultured Roseivirgaceae bacterium | reverse complement strand
AGCCGGACAGGCTGCTACGGCGGACATAGAAAACAGCAGTCGTGTCCCCTTGAGGCCTGTGCACCGGCACCGTCCATCGAAGCTTTGGCGAAGATGGGAGCTTTAGCGTAGGTGTAGGACCACAGGGGTGTAACGGTCACCGACTTCCTCATAGTATCTCCGTGTCCCCTTGAGGGGACCATAGGGGTGTTATCATCCAAAATTCATTACTGTATCCTGTATCCTCACACTGTATGCTGTATAACTCCACCTTCTCAATTATTTCGCTATCTTACCGTGAAAGTACCCTGATCGTGAAAAAACGTCTCCTCTCCATTCTTTTCTGGTCCGTCATCGCCGCTGCATTCATCGGTCCGGGTACGCTGGTCACAGCTTCCACTGCCGGGGCGCAATATGGGCTGACGCTTAGTTGGGCGCTTGTCTTTGCGACGGTTGCCTGCATCGTTTTCCAGGAAATGGCCGCCCGTCTTACCATTGTCACAGGAAATGACCTGGCTGAAACACTGGCCGGGTTCAGGCATCGTCGATTGCTTATTCTCATTCCACTAGGGGTTATCCTGGGTTGTGTTGCCTATGAGGCGGGGAATCTTTTGGGGGCTTCGATCGGACTGGAGGAACTTCTTGGCATTGATAAAACACTTTCGCTGATAGTGATTGTCGCCATTGCGGCAATTGTATTGTTGATCAGTTCCCTTCGCTGGATCGCCACGTTGCTCGGCGGGATGGTTGCTATTATGGGCCTGGCTTTCCTATATGTGGCTACGACGCTCGACTTTTCCCTTTCCGATCTGGCGCAGGGTATCCTTTTACCTGAAATTCCTGTCGGTGCGGATTGGGTGGTCCTTGGCCTGATTGGCACTACAGTAGTACCCTATAATTTGTTCCTGGGATCAGGAATCAGCGATGCCGACTCCATTCCCGAAATGCGGTTTGGGGTAATTATTTCCATCATTCTCGGGGGAATGGTTTCTCTGGCAATCCTGATTACCGGTACGGTAATGACACAGTCTGGCGGACTTACAGAATTGATCGAAGTGGCCGGTTCCCAGTTAGGCATGGACATGCAGAAAGTAATTGCGCTGGGATTATTCGCTGCTGGGTTTACTTCGGCGGTAACGGCACCGCTGGCGGCCGGATTGATTATCCGCGGATTATTCCCGAAGCGATCCATGCGCGTGGTACGCGGCGTATCCCTGTCCGTACTTTTCCTCGGAGCGCTGGCCGGCATACTGAATTATACGCCTGAATTAATCATTCTTGCGGCACAGGGGGTCAACGGATTGATTCTCCCGCTGGCCGCTATCGTCCTTTGGTTTATCACCAACCAACCGCAACGAATGAAGAATCATCTGACCCCTCAATGGGTCAACGTCATGGCGTTTCTCCTGATGAATGTGTTGATCACCCTCGGGGTTCGGAATATCCTGGGCAGCCTGGGAGGTTTTTTTGGTTTTACACTGGATATATCACCCGTGATTCTGCTGATTGCTTTTTTGCCCGTGTCCGTGGCGCTTGGGTATTTTGTTCTCCGGCAAAGGAAAAACGTATTACACTGACGGTAAGGATTCAGAAGATATTTTATGTATCTTATTTTCCTGTTCAACCTACCTGATTACACATGAAACTACTACGCATTCTACTGTTGTTCCTGATTGCCGTCCCGGTACTGGCTCAGGAAAAAGCCCGTCTCACCCTGGATGATTATTTTAACTATGAATGGGTGAATAATCCAAACTTGTCTCCGGATGGTTCCCAAATCCTTTACACCCGCCAATGGATCAATGCGGTGGAGGACAAGCGGGAAGCTGATCTGTGGATAGTAAATTCTGATGGCACCCAGAACCGGTTTTTTCTGCAGGGCCAAAATGGCATGTGGTCACCGGATGGAACGAAGGTGGCATTCATTAAGGAAGGGGAACCGAAGGGGATGCAGATTTATGTGAAGTATTTGGGCGTGGAAGGAGAGCCTACCCAGATTACCCGGACAGAAAATGCACCGTCAAATATGAAATGGAGCCCGGACGGCAGTTATCTGGCGTTTACAATGTTTGTAGAAGACAAAGACAAAATTAAGCTGGATATTCCTGCGCCGCCTGAAGGGGCAAAATGGACCAAGGCACCGCGCGTGGTGGACGAGGTTAATTACAGAAGAGACCGGATAGGTTATCTGGAGAATGGCGCCACACATTTGTTTGTCGTGCCTGCCGAAGGGGGTACGGCCCGACAGGTCACCAATGATGAATATGATTATTCAGGTTCTTTCGATTGGTCAGTGGATGGACAACATCTGGTTTTCTCAAGCTTGCGTGAGCCGGATGCGGATTATAAACTTCGCCAGGGGAATATATACAGCGTAGCCATTGGCACGGGCAAAATCACTCAATTGACCAGTCGTGATGGCAGCGAGTCGAGTCCCAAAGTGTCTCCGGATGGAAAGCGTATTGCCTTTGCGGGAAATGTGATGACCAATACATTCTATCAGTCCTCGCAGCTTTTTGTCATGAACGCCGATGGGTCCGGGATGAAAGCATTGACAGATAAGCTGGACAGGAGTCCGGGGGATTTCTTCTGGGCACCTGATAATAGCGGAGTATATTTTAATGTACCGCAGGAAGGAACAAATAACCTGCACTATGTCACCCTGAAAGGCAATATCAAGCAAATTACAGAAGGAAATCATATGCTGGGTATTGATGACGTGAATGGCAATCAGGCTGTGGGAGTTGTGACCTCACCGCATTCACCCCCGGATGTGGCCTTGGTAAACCTGGGGAATGGCGAAGTGACGCAGTTAACGCATGTGAATAAAGATATCCTCGATTTTATTCAGCTGGGTGAGGTGGAGGAAATTTGGTATAAATCCACAGACGGGACAGATATTCAGGGATGGATTGTGAAGCCGCCAAACTTTGACCCCAATAAAAAGTATCCACTGATATTACGGATCCATGGCGGTCCGCATGCCATGTACAACGTTGGGTTCAACTATAATTTTCAGATTCACGCGGCCAATGATTATGTATACCAATCCACGTGGTTCGACAGGATACGGATATGAATTTGCGAATGCCATTCAGAATGCCTATCCCGGGAATGATTATGATGACCTGATGACCGGGGTGGACGAGGTGATTGCCAAAGGGTATGTGGACGAAGATCGCATGTACGTATATGGTGGCAGTGGGGGAGGAGTACTTACATCCTGGGTAATTGGTCATACCGACCGGTTTGCCGCCGCTTCGGTCATGTATCCGGTAGTAGACTGGTTCTCCTTTGTTGGCACGACGGACGGCATTTACTGGTACCAGAATTTTGAGAAATTCCCCTGGGAAGATCCCTCTGAGCATATTAAGCGGTCGCCGTTGATGTATGTCGGGAATGTCACCACACCAACCCTGTTAATGACAGGAGTAAACGACTTGCGTACCCCGATTTCACAGACAGAAGAGTATTACCAGGCCCTTAAAGTCCAGAAAAAACCTGTGGTCATGGTGCGTTTCAATGAGGAGTTTCACGGAACCAGTTCAAAACCCTCCAATTTCCTTCGAACCATGGGATACCTGGAATATTGGTTTACCAAATATAAACGGGAGAATACAGAAGTACTGGATACCCAGCTGGAGCCCGCGAAGTAAACTTCGTAGAAGGTATTACTATACCCATCCGTCCCCCTGGAGGTAAACCTACATCCATCCGTCCCTGTTGGAGGTATACATACATCCATCCGTCCCCGTTGGTGGTATACCTACATCCATACGTCCCCCCTGGAGGGGGGTTAGGGGGGTGTTGGTGCATAATGAGGATGATAACACCCCTATGGTCCCCTCAAGGGGACACGACTGCTGTTTTCTATGTCCGCCGTAGCAGCCTGTCCGGCTTACAATGTCCCCTGACTTGTCCTGAAATGGGTTTACACAAATTAGTAAACCAAAAATGGAC
>CAYGOW010000390.1:0-3942 GCA_964351425.1 uncultured Roseivirgaceae bacterium | reverse complement strand
CAATCACACGTCCATGCGACAACCCGTAGGTGGGTGGTATCTCCGAGGCATCCACGATGCCAAGACGTCCGCTGGTGCCGGCACCGATATAAAATAACCGTCCCCCCTGCTCCATTTTTTCCACAATCGCGTTTACCAGCTTCTCAATTTCCGGTATCTCCTTCTCGATCGCGTGTGGCACTGTTTTGTCTTCCCGATTGATATTCTCCAGCAACTCCCTGACCGGCATTTTCTCCAAATCGTCGTAATGGGAGGATGATTCTGTAACACTATTCATGATGTTTCTTTTAATTGTTTGTGATAAAGGGCAAGCCCGGCAATAGGGCCTTCGACAATGTGGCCAACCCGAACTGAGACATCTGCAGCAGCCTGGCGCAGGATATTCGCGTAGTAAAAGGCCACTGACCCACTAAAGTGAACCGGTGTCTTTGTATAATCCGGGTATTTGAGAATATTATGCTCGAGGAATAATCGAAACCCTTCATAGACCATCTGGTACAAACCCGGATCTTTTATGTGCTGAAATACAAAACGGGAAAACCCTGCCAGGTACTTATTGGCTTGCGGTGTACGGTATACTTTATCCAGAATATCACCTGGGGTCAGGTCAAACCTGTCCTGGAGTCGTTTGTGCAGAGTTTCCGAAAGTTCACCGCGCAGGTACTTACTGAGCAGCATCTTTCCTATCCAGGCTCCGCTTCCCTCATCGCCCAGGATATAACCCAGTGCACGGACCTTATGGACAATCTCCTGCCCGTCATACATGCCACTGTTTGATCCTGTACCGAGAATGGCCACAATCCCTTTCTCCCGTCCACACAATCCACGGCCGACCGCCACCAGATCATCATACACTTCGGCTTTCGCACCGGTAAATACTTTCTCCAGGCAATTTTTTATTCGCTCCACGGGCGGACCGGGAACACACCCCGATCCATAGAAATATATTTCCTTTACAGAACCCGCCTCAAGATTCAATGATGAAAATTGCGGCAACAAAATAATTGTCAGCTCGGATATAATTCCTTCATCCGGTACATGAAACGGATTAAGCCCGATGGTCTTGGCTTGATGGATACGCTGATCCTGATCAATAATTCTCCATTCTGTCTTGGAGCTTCCACTGTCGGCAATTAACTTCATTAGGTACCAAGGTAGAAAGTTTCCCGTGAATTATTTTACTCCTGGCTGTTTGATCTCGGCTCCTGTTTCCCGTTTTACCTGGTCTACCATTTCTTTCACATCACTGAGCAATTTCCGGGCGTCATAAATAATTCCATCCTTGATGGTATACTTAACCCCACCAACCCGAACCACCTCATTATCCTCGGTAAGTTTGATGGCACCGGTCCCGTACAGGACCTTTAAATTTTCGAGTGGATTCTCTTCTACAATGACAAAATCGGCCAGTTTACCTACTTCCACAGACCCCAAGTCATCGGCTGCTCCCAGGGCTTCAGCACCATTCAGGGTGGCTGACATGATAACTTCAAGCGGATGGAAGCCTGCCTCACGCAATAATTCGAGTTCGCGGATATAGGCAAATCCATAAAGTTGGAAAATGAAGCCTGAATCCGAACCTGCGGTCACACGACCTCCCCGATTTTTATATTCCTGAATGAAGGTCATCCATAGCTGATAATTCTTTTTCCAGTCAATTTCCTGTTCGGTTCCCCAGTAATGCCAGTAGGAACCATGCGACACCTTGCTGGGTTGATAGAATTGCCAAAGACTTGGCAAGGTATAGTTTTCATGCCATTCGGCCCGTCGCGCGCGCATCAGATCCCGGCTGGCTTCGTAAATATTAAACGTGGGATCCAGGGTAAAATCGAGTGAGATCAATTCATTCATCACCTCGTTCCACTTTGCTGTATTGGGAGCCGCTGCTGTTTGCCATAAACGGCCTGCCTCCCTGAAACTGTCCTGCTCGTTATTGTAATTATAGTCCAACGGATAATCCTGTACGGTCCGATCCTCAAAAAGCGCTTCTGGCAATCCATACCAATGCTCCATGGAGGTCAGCCCGGCACGGGCAGAATTCAACACATTCCAGCGCGCCACGGACAACTGGGCATGATGACAAGCCGAGCGTAAGCCAAGCTTTCTGTTTTCATCGAGTGCAGCAGTCATGATATCCGGCGCAGCCCCAAAAAATTTAATGCCATCGGCACCTTCCTCTGCGTTATTGCGAACCCATTCCCTGGCTTCTTCCGGGGTATTCACCCCTCCTGCACTCCCTTGTCCGAATGCCGTATAGGCAAATATCCGGGGAGCCGTAATTGAATTATTTTCACTCTTTTTCTTGTGGTCCAGCACCCACTCCAGTCCATTGCCGGCAGAAGGGTCCCGGATCGTGGTAATGCCATGCGCCATCCAAAGCTTAAATACATATTCGGCCGGGGTACCCTGGGCGGTTCCCCCAATGTGGCCATGCATATCGATAAAGCCCGGCATCAGGTACATGCCGCTGGCATCGAGTTCCTTGCCGCCTTCCATGAGTTGGGGTCGCCGGTCAGGATTGATCTCCACACCCGGATAGCCCACCACCTGCACCTCGGTGATCCGGTCATTCTCTACTACGATGTCTACCGGTCCGAGCGGTGGCGCTCCGTTGCCATTGATTAAGGTTACACCGCGGATGATGAGCTGAGGCCAGGGGCCGTCCCCTTCAGAACGATCAGGAGCAGGTGTAATCTGGGTAAGTGCCGGCCAGGAAGACAGGACAAAGAGGACAATCAATAATCTTTTCATAGGTATTCGGTTGGATCACTAAACTTACTGAGGACAATAATCTAAATCCAGCGATTATTCAGTTATTATGTCTGCGGTACGAAGTTTACAGCCCCTAACTTAGATTTTTATTGAAAACAGTGATGATGAGCATGTGCTGCCGGAGGACATAAACATGCGATACACGCTGAAGGGACGCCTGGATCCTGGTGCTCTTTTTATATTTTGAACTTGATTCAGGTTATTCTTTAGCTGGGCAAATAAAGAAAGTAGCTTTAAAGGAGTGTACCCACCTTTTTAAACTTATCAAACACGTACTCCGTATGCGGTGCATCGCTAAATTCCTCCGTCAGATCCTGTCCGGCCCAGTGTTCGTAATGTTTGCCATCCCGCCATAAGCGGCTCTTGGTCACATCGTAAATGACGCCTTCAAAAGCTACCCATACCTCCTCCCTATCCTGTCCATTACGCAAAGCCAGCTGCGCTTGTGAATACTCAGGTAATGAATCCATTAGCGGGACGTGAGATAATTATAATCCTTCAGAAGCAGGTGTAAGAGTTTGACCGGGGGAAGGTCAGATTCAATCTTGAGCAATTCCTTCACTTTTTCTGTCACTTTCATCACAGGTTTGCTCACTGCATTGGTTCGATACGCATCCAGTACCTGTTCAATTAAATGGACGTCCTTTTCACTAAGTTGGATTACTTGCGGAAAAACAGGAGAATAGGTTTCTTCCATTCGCCTCACAATCTTATGTGATGTGGCCTTCATCTGACCCGAAAGCTTTACTACCGTGGTACCTGCAGCCATATCCCCTAACCGCTGCCCATTCTCCGTCAGGGCAATGGAGACAATAGCAGGAGCTCCCATAAGGATATTAACCTCGATAATGCGTAGCATCCAGCGCATCACATAGGCGCCAAGCGTAGCCGGAGTTCCGTCGAGGCGTACCACGCGTATATTCATCTGCTTTTTACCAATACTCTGTCCGTTAAAAAATACTTCACAAATAAGGTGATAAAAGAAAGGCACCATCGCTAAAGTAATCAGCATCCAGGTACTGTCAAGTCCCAGGTAGTCCATAAGCAACCCGGCGCCTATCATATAGGAAATCAATATCACACCATCGATGATGGACGCTACAATCCTGTTGCCGAGACCGGCCAGTTCAAATTGAATCCCTACATTCTGAGGCGTACTAATATTTACCG